>JBOGRL010000222.1:0-19067 GCA_050749505.1 Nitrososphaerales archaeon | reverse complement strand
GGATACCCCATATACACTTGTGCTCGTAAGACTGGAGGAAGGAGGGAACCTGCTCGGAATCCTGGAAAAGGCTTTTTCAAAAATTGACAAACTTGCGCACGGATCAAAGGTCTCGGCAAAGTTTCATGACGCTGGAAAAACCAGCGAGAAATGGCCGAGGATTTTCTTTGAGCTCACCTAGGAAACCCCCAGCTACGTGAACTTTAGCCAGATCATCTTCTTCCCTTTTTCGATGTTCTCGCCTTCTCGCACATAAATTTCCCTGACTGTGCAGTCTTTGGGCGCCTGGATCTGAACTTCCATCTTCATAGCTTCCAAAACAATAAGGCATGCTCCCTGATTGAGCAACTCACCAGGCCTTGCGTTCACCTTGACCACCCTTGCGGGGAGCGTCGATGTCATGAATTCGCTTACGGGGGGAGCTTGCAAATGAGAAGACCCTTGGCCGATTTTGTATTTTAGCTCTGCAGCGACCACTCTGCCGTTGACCACGAACGTGACGGACACTGGCGATCGCTTCAGCTGGGATATCGCGTAGATTTTGTTCCCTATAGAAACCACCAGCCTGCGAGGCTGCCTTTCAAGAATCTCGATGCTCGATTGATGGTGTTTTGGCTTGGATGGATCTTGAGTTTTGCCGGCGTAGGTTTCTGGGCCGCGCTTTGGGTCGTGGCGCGCTATCTCTACCTCTCTTGATCTGTTTTCAATTGTAATCTCATAACGCATCGATGAATCGACCCCTTCTCTTGCCGCTTCTTGTTTGGCGCATTTCATCTCCGCCAGGAGCAGCCGGGCTCACCGCGGCTGTCTTCTGTCTAGTATGAGATCTGTCGGAAAACTGTTCTCTGGAAAGCAAGAGCGCAGCAATAGCAAAGTGATTTTCGTCAAGCGAATTCTCTGCCGATTTTGCGACTTGCTGCATTATTCCGCTGGTCTCAACGAAAGTTGTATTAATTTGGCCACGAGCAAAACGCCCATCCTCAACGAGCTCGCGGTGAAATGGCAGTGTTGTTTCGACCCCAAAGACTGCGAATTCGCCAAGAGCCACGACCGCCCGCCTCCTTGCTTGTTCGAAATCCAAGCCAAATGTGATCAATTTTGCAACTAGCGAATCGTAGTACGGGGAAACGACCGTCCCTTCCTGAAGCGCAGTGTCAACTCTGACCCCGGGCCCAGAAGGAAGATGGAGAAACTCGACCCGTCCGGTCGTTGGAGCAAAACTAGAAAGAGGATCTTCCGCATTGATCCTAAACTCGATTGCGCAACCTGACAATTTCACGTCTTGCTGTTTGAAAGGTATCTTGTTCCTTGAAGCTATTTCAAATTGAGTAGTAACGAGATCAATACCTGACACTATCTCGCTAACAGGATGTTCCACCTGTAGGCGCGAGTTGATTTCCAAGAAATAGAACCTGCCTTCTTCATCTCTCAGAAATTCTATAGTGCCCGCGTTGGAGTACTTTACTATTCTTGTGATCCTTTCGGCGTAATCCAAGAGCATTCTGCGCGATTCATCGTCCAGCGCGGGAGATGGAGAAATCTCGACGAGCTTCTGGTACCTGCGCTGAATCGAGCATTCTCGCTCTCCCAGGTGCACGACGTCCTGCGAGTCATCGCTCGCGATGACTTGGACCTCGAGATGTCTTGGGCCAACGAGTTTTTTTTCAACATATACGGCAAACCTTCCGAATGAGCTCTTCGCTTCTCGGTAGGAAGATTCGAAAGCATCTTTTACTTCCTGACTATTCTTGGCTTCCTTGATGCCTCTTCCTCCACCTCCGAATGCGCTCTTCAGCAGGACGGGGAAACCAATGTCGGAGGCAAACTTCAAAGCTTCTTCCGGGTCGTGCATCGGCTCGCGGGAGAAAGCAACCACTGGTATGCCGTGAGATTCGACAAGTTTTTTGCATTCTAATTTGTTGCCGCTTATCTCAAGAGTCTCAGGCTTTGGTCCGACGAATTTTATGCCGCTTTCCGCGCACAATTTTGAAAATACGCTCGCTTCAGAGAGTAGACCGTATCCGGGATGGATCATGTCGCAATCAGATTTGCGCGCAATTTCAACAATTTTCTTTGCGTCGAGGTAGGTCTCGGAGGCAAAGACTCCGGGCAGCCGGTATGCTTTGTCCGCCATGGCCGCGTGTTGCGATCCGGCATCCGCGTCAGAGTATACTGCAACCGATCCTACTCCTAAGGCCTTGAGCGCTCTAATTATCCTGACTGCGATTTCTCCACGGTTTGCAATAAGTACTCTTCGAAAGCCCGCTGACATCAAAGAAAAGACGGAGACCTACCTTTGTGCTCTGTAGACTCGGAAATTATTGCAACAACGAGGATAAGGAAAAAAGGTTAGCGCGCGGAAGGATAGGACTTCAAAGCTGAATATTTCCGTGCTTTTTTGAAGGCCGGTGCTCGTTCTTGTTTGCGAGCATTCTGAGCGCCTTGACAAGTTCCTTTCTCGTGTCGCCAGGGTTGATAACTGCGTCAATTAATCCACGTTCGGCCGCCGTGAACAGGTTTGCATGCTTTTCGGCGTAATCCTTCACCAGCCTGTTCTTTGTTGATTGGTCAGGATTTTTCTCAAACTCCTTCCTGTAAATTATCTTTGCAGCACCTTCCGGACCCATTACTGCAAGCTGGGCCGTGGGCCATGCGTAATTCAGGTCCGCCCTCACGTTCTTGCTTCCCATAGCGCAGTAGGCGCCACCGTAGGCTTTCCTCACAACCGTAGTGATCTTTGGAACAGTAGCCTCACAGTAGGCAAATAGAAGCTTTGATCCGTGTCTGATCAGGCCTCCGGTTTCCTGATCTATTCCGGGCATGTAACCCGGAACATCAACGAAGGTCAGTATTGGAATATTGAATGCATCGCAGAATCGGATGAACCTTGCAGCCTTATTTGAAGAGTCAATGTCAAGAGCTCCCGCGAGGTGCATTGGTTGATTTGCCACAATCCCAACCGTGCCACCGTCCAGCCTGCCAAACCCGATTATGATGTTCTGCGCCCAGTGGGGGTGAATTTCAAAGAAATCCTGATAGTCAAGTATAGTCGTTATCACATTCTTCATGTCGTAGGGTTTATTCGAATCAAGCGGAATGATATCATCAAGCACCTCGTCCACCCTTTCAGCGCCGTCCGGCGTCTCCGCTCTCGGAGGAGCCTCCGAGTTGTTTGAAGGGAGGAAGGATAGGAGCTTACGGATAGTATCAAAGCACTCTTCTTCCGTGGGTGAAACAAAGTGTGCCACCCCGCTCTTTGTCGCATGAACCCATGCCCCGCCCAACTCTTCAAAGCTGGCGTCCTCGCCAAGGGCCGCCTTTACAACGTCCGGCCCCGTAACGAACATATTGCTCGTGTTGTCAACCATGAAAACGAAGTCAGTCATCGCAGGAGAGTAAACTGCGCCGCCCGCGCAGGGGCCGAGTATCGCGGACAGTTGCGGTATGACTCCCGAAGCTAGCGTATTTCTGAAAAATATGTCGCTGTACGCCGCAAGGCTCTGTACTCCTTCTTGGATCCTGGCTCCGCCGGAATCATTGAGACCGATTATGGGGGCTCCTGCCTTCATGGCAAGATCCATCACCTTGTTGATCTTTTTTCCGACCATCTCGCCGAGAGATCCTCCGAGGACTGTAAAATCATGAGCAAATGCAAACACGGTCCTGCCGTCAATAGTTCCGTATCCTGTCACGACGCCGTCTCCGTAATACTTGCGAGTCGTTGGATTCTGCTCTTCAGAACGGCTGATTACGAACCTGTCGAGCTCAACAAAGGATTCAGGATCAAGCAACATTGCTATCCTTTCCCTCGCAGTCTTTTTCCCCTTCCGGTGCTGCTCCTCGATCTTCAAAGCACCGCCGCCCTGTTCTGCGAGCTTGTTCATTCTGTTCAGTCTATCAACGACTGATTCTGAAGGCACGGTTGTAGTAGTCATGGTCTTTGCACTGCCGGTTACTGATTCTTCTAGAGACATGTACTGATGAAATTACCAAACATGCTGAAAGGCCTTTAAAATGTATGACATTTGGAGCATCGACCTATATACCGCATTCGACAATCTACTAACTTTCTTTTTTGGAGTCCAGGACGAGTACTCGGTCACGCGGTTTATCTCTCACGAGCAAAAATCATCGTACCATGACCTTACAAATTATGGGATCTGAGTTCTTGATCGTACTGCAGGTCCAAGCTCTTGAGAAAAGAGACCGCAAACTCTGCCAAATCAATCTCATTTCCGAGCTCGGAAGCCACGCTTGTTGCGATTTGAGATATGGATTCCTCGTTGGCGACGTCATTGTTCACGTCTATCCCAATGCCAAGATACACTTTGGAATCTTTCCCCTGGATCACGGTGTCTGCTAACAAGCCTGCAATTTTCCTTCCATCACAATACACGTCATTCGGCAATTTGATGCTGCAGTTCTTGACTCCGTACTCTTCTAGCGTTCTAACAACTGCGCTGGCCGCGATGTAGATAACCTTCCCCAATACTTGAGTGTCGGGCGGCTTGAGAGTTATTGTCATCCACAGGCCGCCTTTGTCGGAAACCCAGGATCTACCTTCTCTCCCCATTCCTGCGGTCTGGACTTTGCTGATTACAAGATCTCCTTCGCAATCGCTTTTGAGCACGTCCCTCGTGAACGATTGAGTTGAATTCACGGATTGCAAATAGGTCAGGCGAATATTTCTGAGCCTCAAAAAATGCTCTCTCTCAATCTTCTCTGCGAGAACGCTTTCTGTTCCCTGGCCGCCCAAAAGCATGGTCGCCTGCTGGATGGGGTCTCGTCTTGAATTTTTATTGAAACCCTGCGTTTAAGGAATATTTTCTTTTGGAGCGGATATCATTGAAGAGTCTCTGAGCTTGATTGCTCGCCTGCTGACTGGGAGATCGAATCGAGTAGATCTCAAGCGAACCACGATAGGAACCACAACCACGCCCTTCAATATATCGAAGCCTATGAACGGAACAATACCCGCAATGAATGCCTGAAGTGGCGTGAGATGATAGAAAACCATGAGCCAAGCGGGTCCAAGAAGGTAGATTATGACCAGGGCGGCTGCAACGCCGGCCGAAACCTTCACGGTATCCATCTTCATCGTCTTCCCGACTGTCCGCGAAATGCTACCTCCGATCAGGACTGCGATCGGAAAAGCAAAGAGGTATCCGCCAGTTGGCCCCAACAAAACACCGAGACCGTAACTCCCGCCATGAAAGAATGGCAGTCCAAGTGCTCCAAGCATCAGATAGATCAGGCAGGAGAGAGTTCCGTATGAAGGGCCCAGGAGAGCTGCAATCAGGAACACCCCCAGAACCTGGAGTGTCAGCGGCGGCATGGGAGTGGGAAGGGGGATGCTGACAAATGAGCAAATCCCTAGGAAGACTGCAAACGACGCGGATAGAGCGAGACCCTTGGTCTTTGGATACTTTTCATTCATCAACTTGAGAAGTCGCTCCAAATTGTCAGGGTTGATAAAACTGTTGTTAATTCAAGTCAAACATCGACTATCAGCTCTTCAAAGAATTGAATGATGATGCTCTCGCCCCTGTGATTAATTGATTAGAACAAAAAAATATGCAGGGGAGCTTTACTGTGAGGATGCTCCAATTCCCATGCTTTAGACGAACCTGGCCTCCCGCAGAGAAATCTCCGAGCCACAGATCTTATCATATTCAATTAACAAACCAAAGTGGTTTACCCACGGATGTAGAAACACGTGTGATCTATTTCGTGCGGCCTGACGCGCTTGTGAAAAGAGTCAGGATCCTTTTTTCTGATTTGATGTGGGGTTTACAAAATCGACCCGCATGCAAGCTCGTTTAGAAAAGAATCTTCTGTTTGTTTTTTTCTCCGAAATTAGACTATTCTAAACTACACAGGGAATGCCCTTTTACTCTATCACAGTCAGCGTGAGAGTTGATTTTATGTGCTTTAGTCCTCTGATCAGCATGATTGTTCCCTTGATTTCATCAGAATTTCCCATGACTTTGACTATCGTGTCGTAAATTCCATAGATTCTATGAGCTTCTGAAACCCTTTGCGTCACTCTGACTGCTCCAAGAACTTCGTCCTCGTGTCCAGGATCTACATTTAGAAGAATATAGGCGGTGCCCATTTAATTTGGATAATGGGAATAGCAGCTTGATATAGTTGGCTCTTTTGGCAGGAGTGTTAGAGCCCGATTTGCCTGTGCGCGGGAAGAAATCTCCGATTAAATGTCTGGAAGCTGCAACGAAATGGAACACATATTTCAGAATGTCAACAAGACTCCAAGAAACTCGTTGCTGCCATTAGAAAACTTGTCCAAAAAAGCCATTCTCACTGGCGTTTCATTTCTGTTCTTTCTCGCCTTGAAGGTCTTTTGTAAATTTGCCTCCAACTGTCCACCGCTGCGTTCCAGCACCGCCAGTATTCGGGTTTGCGTTGCGAAATGCGTGGTAGTCTTTTCGATCTCTCATGAAGTTCTTCCAAAATCCAAAAGGTTCTCGTCTAGGAATGCCACATCCATCAAAGTGTTTATCGAAACTGACAATTGCAGACGGGCCAGTCCGCTTGGCTACTTAGAACTGAATGGAATCATCAAAGTCAAGCCCAATTCTTCCAGACAGTATCGCAACGGAGTGCTCATCTGAAATGGTCGTATCATAAACCTCCAATCCCTTTGAGTTTTCAACACTCTTCAGAAATTCAGAGAGATCTTTCTGAGAAGGAACATACCTTCTATTGCGTGCAAAGCGAAGTGGGATACAGTTGCGTCGATTTCCCCTTGTGCAACGGCATCTAGGAGGGATTCGCTTTCTTGCGCCCTTTCTGGGTCGAGTATCAACTCAACGAATATGCTTGTGTCTATTATGATAGTCATTCTTGATTCGCCAAATCGAGTGCTGAAGTTCCACCGAGCTTATGACTTTATATCGTCCTTGATTGCGCCTCTAAGCAAGCTCCAATCCGGTGTCTCAAGATTCTTTTTCCGTGTGAATTCCTCCATGAGGCCTTCAGGCGCTTTTTTTACCGAAACCCTTCTTGTAACCATATTTTTCCAAGGCCATTGTTCTGAAGCGCTTCGCTAGCTCTTCGTCAATTTCGACCTTTATGGTTTCGGTCATATGTCCATTTGGGACAAATGGGATGTAAAACAGGTTTGGAATCATCGATCTTTTATTCGTCAAAACATTCACGAATCCTCCAAAGGTCATCGTTGACCCTAGTCAAAAACACCTATGAATTGAACTAAAGCGAGATTTTGATAACGAAAAACAGCCATGATTATGAGCTATCCAAAAGCGCCAAACAACCTCTTTCTCAGCTCTTAAAGCTCTCTCGGAGAGGTTCTTTTGGGATGTTTTGGAATAACAAACGATGTTCTTTCGCTTGATAATGATCCTGACTTCTAACAGTTTCACTGACATTTATCTTATGCTTTCGATTTTGTTCTTGTGCACTTGACTTATCCTTGCAGTGGTGACTTCTGGCGTACAGTATCGGTATTACGAATACTTCATATCAATATTTTCGAGTTGTCGTTATAGGTATGGGCCATAAGCAAAGCAAGTTACCCAAAAGTAACTTCTATGTTTAAGAAGCCGTAACATAACTACTCAAGATTTACAGGAATGCAATCAACTCAACACTACAAAGATCTGGGATTTGAGATCCAAGTCTTGCTCAAACTGGAGCATCCACCGATTGCGATTTCATTCACGAACGACACTCCCATCGGGATAAACAAGACAAACGAGTCAGTTCCAGCCGGTTGCGTCTTTTGGTTCAGGGCATTCAACGATGAATTCTACACTACCCAGGAAGATCACGCGAGTTGCAACATTGGAAGCTTCACTCACGGCTTTTTGGAGGCGTCTCAGGTGTCTCTTGCTACTTGTCCAGACATCAGTCTGATGATTCAAGCCAAGTATCTCGAACTGAGCGACTTTGCAGGCGTACCGAGGATGAACAAAGCTTCAAAATACGTTGTCTATGCACCACTCAGATCAGCAAGCCTCGAACCCGATGTCGTCCTGATGATATGCAATACCGAACAGACGATGCTCGTTTCGGAGGCAGCAGGTTCTGCCAGAACGATGGGTAAGCCAACTTGCTCTTCAATTCCCTATGCATATAACGAGGACGCAATCGCGATCAGCCTCGGCTGCATTACAAACAGGGTGAGAACCGGACTCAAACCGGGCGAGCTCGTGATCACTGTTCCCAGAAGACAGCTTGATTCTTTCGTTGCAAAACTAAGGCAAACCGTGCAATCAAATAATTCAGTCGCACAGGTAGTTGCTGCTATGCTGAAGAGTTGCTAAAAAAAAGATCTCATTTATTTTGGGCGTGGACCGAGAATACTCTTGTGCTCTGACTCATAGTTCTCGATCCCGTCGGCAGCAATTATTGCAAAAGATTTGCCTCTCTGCGAACCCGCCTCATCTATTGCAGCGAGAATCGCAACGCCGGTGCTCGGACCGACTCCGATGCCATTCTTTGCAAAGTATCCCAGCAGCGCTTGATCTAGCGAAGAAATACTCTCCGTGTTGATTATCTTGATGCTGCCATAAAGATCAGGCTTGTAGAAAGCCAGGCCATCTGCACCGCTGATAGTCCTTATTCCTTCAACCGGCCGCTCGGGAAATGCGACAATTACCCTGGTGGTGGTCGTAGTCGTAGTACCGCCGCCGCCGTCGTCTGCAAGAAAGTACTTTGCCAGCCCCGTTGCAGTACCGCCGGTACCGAATGTGCATACTACATAGTCCAGGCTTTTGATCTGCTCTTTGAGCTCAGGGCCAGTGGTAGTCATGTGAGCGTGAACGTTCTCGGCATTCTCGTACTGCATGAATGTAAAGTACTCTTCAGGATTATCCTGCACCAGCTTCTTTACGAACTCTATGCTGCTTCTTGCAATGGAAGATCCGGGCAGCGGGCAAAACTCGCTGCTGCTCGTTGATCCCTCTTGGGCACGCAGAGCCTTTACTCCTCCCTGGATGCTGCAGACGTTTGAAAACCCAAGCTGATTCAGCAAGGTGCTTAGGTACATCGATGTGTTTCCGACAAAGCATAGAAAGGCGACAAGCGCATTCGGATCGGATAACTCTGGTATATTCTTGAGTAAATCTTTCTTGAGATACTCAAACTCGCCCTTTTGGACCCTCGAAATTATCGGCGCCTTGGAAGCTTCAAGCGCGAGAGGCAAAAGAGCATCCATGAGCAAGCCAACGTCAATTTCGTTAAGAATCTTGTCCGCAGGTTTTTGCTTGCCGTATTTCGATTTCTCTCCTGCGACCTTGTCGATAAAGAAAGCTTCCGTATCCGGATCAGCGCCGCCGATGTTTGACCAGTAATAAGTGACAGATTTGCCGCGCTTGTGCGCAAGTGTTTCGAGGTCATCGAGGGAGTACTCGCTCCCGATGGTCAGAATTGTCGCACCAGAACGAGCCAGGCTGGCCTTTATCTCCTCTGATACGTCAAGCCTTGAAAACACGGCAGTAAACTCGATGCCTAGTAAACTTGCAATCTCGGCGAGACCCTTTCCGGTGTTTCCCGATGTGGGTTCGATCCAGCGCTTGCGCGATCCTGATTTTGCATATATTGCACCTGACTCGACGGCTTTCAATACCATAGAAGCGACTGCCCGTCCCTTTACAGAATCAGTCAGTGGGTTCTTGTACTCCTGCTTCAGATAGAAACTGTTTCCTCTGGTATTGTCCCCCACAAAATTCGCGACTTGATCCGTGATATCCAGAATTGGAGTACTGTTGACGTGTTTTTGAATTTCAGAATCGTAGAAAGGCGCGCCAATGTGGCGCAGATGCGACTTTACGATTTCATAATCCACCCTGGAGACAGAGGAGATTTGGTCCTGCTCGATTCTTTGCATTAATATCACAAATCCAGGCAGCCCAAGAGCGGGGTTGCGCAGAAAAGTAAACGACTCTGATGGAAACAGAGTGCAATAACATATTTATTCGGTAAGTTTAACGCATACCAAAACGTATTTGATGCTATTTTAGCGTCTATTGGCGAAATTGCTTGTAGGTGGACGAGACAACCGCAAAAAAGTACTATTTTGCAAACAAACGACGCGCTACAAGACCTTGTTTTCAAGCGATCACTGATGACAAAGTGTATGGATAGGTTGTTGTGCTGAAATTGCGAGATGTCACAAATTTATTAACGGCACTCGAAACCATGGCTATGAATTGAATCGAGCAGCATTAGCTATCGTAGTGGCGGTCATTGTCATAATCGCGGCAGTGGGCGTTGTCTTTTTGGTGACGAACAACGCAAAGTCTTCGACGCAATCGTCTTTGACATCAAACACGAGCTCGACTTCCAGCTCTTCTTCTGGAGGGTATTACTTTCTAGTTCTCACACAAAAGGGAATGGCGCAGCTCGAATCCCAGTCCGGAAGTCTCCTGGGCTATACTCGGCTCTACAATATTTCAGATAGTACGCCAGTGCAAGACTTTTACTGGGATGAGTACCCGGTCCAGGGTATCGCGGGATCAACTTTCCTGATTCCGCTCAACAACGGGACAGTCGAGATTCTCAACATCACCACGATGAAAATCATGAACACCATAAGCGTCGGATCTGCGACCGGTTTCATCGGTGTTGCAGTGAACCCGAATCAGACGTTCGCTGCCCTGGCAGACGGCCCCTCTGGAAAAGTTGAAGTTATGGACATGAAGACTCTCCAAGTCTTATGGAAGACTACGTTTAACACGCCGAGCGGCTCAACAGCGTACCCCTGCGACGTTAGGTGGTCTGCAGATGGCAATAGTTTTGCGATACCCATGAAGAACAATGACACCGTGGATATCATCAATGCACAAACAGGTGCGATAATGGCGAGCTCAATTCTTCCAACGAAATCACAGCCGTACATGCTGAGCATCAATACTCAGGGCAACCAGCTTGCCGTGGAGCTGGCTGGGAACAAGACTGATGCCTTTTACTCTTATCCTGCTTTGAAGCCCCTCGGCACGGTCGGCTTTAATTCCAGCTTCACCACCCAAAGAGGCGTATTCACTGCCGACGGAAAATACTATCTTGAAGCTTCTAGCTCATCAAACGTCGTGGCGGTAATTTCAACTAGCACCTTTAAACAGGTCAACACGATCAACCTACCTCCTAGTTCAGCGCCGGGTCTCTCCGACATGGAGCTGACGCCGGACTCGAATTATGCCTATGTGGTTCAACATGGCAATCCCACAAGCGGCGGCATAATCTACCTGATTCTCACTTCCAACCTAGAGTCTTCTGAGGTGGGCGCTTCCGCGAGCATACCCCTGACGACTGCTCCCGCAATAGCCGTCCCGATATCTGTCCAAACCGGGACGTATCTTGCCGACCAGGTTCTGTCGCCGCCTGTAACAGGGTTGCACTGCTAGAACATTACTCAGAAAAAGAATGAAAAAAAGAGAGCGTGTTTTTCTTTCCAGCATGAAAGCGCTTCATCCGCTCTTCTTCTTGCTGCTTTTCTTGAATGTGACACTTGTCCTGCCAATAGTTGTAAACGGGATGAGAGTCCTTTATCTGTGGTACTCTCCGATGGCTGATACCGGGCAGGCTTCGTTTCTCTATCCGTTTGTAGAATACATCATTGCTTTCGCAGCGCTGAACGCCATAGCCGTGTTGGTCTTGAAGAGGGTGGTGAACTGGGAGAGGTTTTTGGCTCTTGGGAGTCAGCTCGGATGGAAATCCATCATGGGCGGAGTGTGGAGTGACGGCGTGGGAAGAGTTATTCTTCTCGCTTATGCTCCGCTTTACTTCATTTCATTTCTGGTTGCAAGCGGACTCCTTCTTGTTCCTAACCTTAACATAAGCTCGTATTTCGTCCCGCTCACGCAGATAATGTTTCACGCCGATGGTGTACCTATGATTGGGCCTCTTGCTCTAAATATCGACCTGCTTATCCTCGGCATTATCAACACAATAGTTCTCTCACTGGCTCTGATATTTGGTTATTACATCAATTGTCTGACTTACGTATCCCAGAAAGCAATCGACATGGGTGTCTCTGGGGCCATGAAACTCGCGGCAGCGCAGAGCGCCGGCGGCTTTCTTGCAACTTCAGTGCCAGCGCTTGCAACGACATCCGCCATCTGCTGCCTGACCCCCACCGGAATGAATTCGCTGCTCTATCTGATCTCGACTTCGAGCTCGATCCTGAGTAAGAAAGTGATCTTCGGGTACGGCACGATGGCTGGCGCCTTCTGGGTGACGGGGCTGCTTCAGGGCGCGGAACTACTCTCAACGATGGCGATCGGAGTTACACTTCTCGGTCTGTCTTTCTATCAGGTCAGGCGCATCCAGAGAAACGTGATGCAGCGTAGAGTACTAACGCTTCACTGAAGTGGCGTCTCGCCCGCTTCGCTCACTTTTAGCGCAAACGCTTCATCGCTCAAGACGCCCTCGAACTGGAGAGTTCCGTTGATGATAGTCTTTGGTACCCCCATGACATTATACTTCCGGGTCAGGTCGTTGAATTCTATTGATTCAATCATCTGCGCGCGTATGAGCGGGTTTTCTATTGCAAAGCGGTGAGCGGCGCGAACGACGATGGGCGAGTACGGGCAAGCAGGCGTTACAAACACCTTGATGTCGACTGGCTTGTCAATTTTCTTGATCCTCTCTTTGACATTCGAGGCAAGGTCGGTCGATGCCTCAGAAGCGTCAACGATGTCCTCGATCAGGCATTTCAGCTGATAACCGCCGGGCATGCCAAAATAGTAGAGCTTTGTTCCGTTGCTGGATAAAACTACAGTGGCCGGAGCCGCATCGATTTTTAATTCTTCTGTGAATTCTCTATTCCGATCCAAATCAAGTACTTCAACTTTCATGTTATTTTTTGATTGCGCCGATATTTCTTTCAGCAGCTGTTCAGTTTCCTTGCAGTACTGGCAACCTTTCTCGGCAGTGAAAAGAATTACCTTTACTTCGCGTTTGAGCTTCTTGTTGAATAGGTCTCTTATGAACAAAGCATCGTTGTCGTTAAGTAGCTTCAAGCTCGTCGGTCGCAATTTTCTCTGAGCTGCGTCGATGGGCGATATGTGGGTATCGAGACTGTCCAGCTCGGTATGACGTTAATTTTTTCCTGCGTGTTACGAAACGGATAAAAGGTCTAAAGAGAAAATCTCGTTCCTGCAGGACAAAAGGTAATGGCTGAAGCACCGCCACCATCGTGGATACGCGCTGATATCTCAATTGACCTCCAGGGCGAGAGCTGCCCGATTCCTGAACTCACTGTCGCAAAGAGACTCAGGAAGGTCGAGCCAGGCCAGGTCATAGAAATCTTGACCGATCACCAGCCGGCTGCCGATGTAACACTACCTGCCTTGGCAAAAGGGCTGGGCTACCAGTATTACGCTGAAAAAAGTGGAAACCTCTACAGAGTGTACATAGCAAAGCGGTGATCGTAATGCCCGCCCCGACTATGGTAGAGCAGTTTGTACTTTCGTACGGTTATCTATTCGTCTACGGAGTTTTTGGGATCGCCGGTTTCATTGTCGGTTGGGTCGCCCAGAGGGGGAACTACTGTTTTGTAAACGCAATGTCTTCCATCTTCACGACGAAGAGCTACGATAGATTTGGAGCTCTTCTGATTTTGTTCGGCGGATCTGCTCTCGCTACCGGGTTGCTCGTGGCTGGGGGGCTTGTACCCGCAGTTGACCAGTACTACAACAATTATTTCTCGGGCTGGTACATCATTGTTGGCGCGCTGATATTCGGGTTCGGCGCAACAATGGCCGGAGGTTGCAACCTTTCGATGCTCTACAGGGCAGCCAGCGGTTACATCCAGAACTGGATAGAGCTCTTCGGGATGATGGTCGGAACTTTCATCTTCGCCGTCGCTATCTGGCCGTTCCAGTCTTTCACGATGCAAAGCGGCATCCTTTCAACGAAGGAGGGCGCATACATAGAATACCTCCCCTACGATATCTTTCACTCGGTTTCGGGATGGGCAGTTGGATTAACTGCGCTGATACTCGGAGTGCCTCTAGTAGCTTTGGGAGTGTACCTCCAAGCAAGGACTAGAAGAAAGTGGGCGGCTCTGGGCGGCGGTTTGAACCTCTCAGGCAAAAGTATTGGCCTCGCAGGTTTCGCTACCTGGCCATCGCTCAACTTGAGGATCAAAGCCGCCGGCATCCCTTCAACGATAAGGACGCCATCATCTTTCTTTGGGAAGATCAAGCTAACAGACGCAAAGAACATGATCTTGCTCAGAATGCCCTACGGAGTAAACCTCTCAACTATACTCCTCGGCATCGCGCTTCTCATGGTATTCATAACCGGCGCAGGTTACACTTTCAACTATCTCGTCATAACTTCCTCAGACGGGGGCAGGTTTCTTGAGTACATACTCATGCCCTTTGGCGTGAACCTTGCACTCGGCACCCCCTGGTACAACGACGCGCTCCCCGTAGTTGACCCGAGCGTGCTTATGGTCATCATGCTTGTGGTTGGGGCTTTCACTGCGAGCCTACTCAGCGGCGATTTCAAGATCAGATTGCCGCGCGAGAGAAAAAGGCTCGTGATAGGTTTCCTCGGAGGAATTCTGGTCGGCGTTGGGGTGAGGGTGGCGCTGGGCTGCAACATCGGAATGATGTGGACTAACTTTGCCCAGCTGGGTTACGACGGGATCTTGTTCTTGGTTGCCATGTTAGCCGGAGTGTTCCTTGCAGTCAAGGTTCAACGACACCTAGTTTAGGGCACAGGAGTTCGCGAAATCAGATGGAGAAAAATATGCAAAAGAGCACCGCCACCTTCCCCTACAGGTTTCTTGTTGCACCCCTTGTGCTTCTAGCGTTTGCACTATGCTGGTACCAATTTTCCGTAATCTATATCCAGGGAGCTAATGCTCAGCTCGTCCGGAATGACAACTACGCAGTTTACGTGCCCATCCAGCAGATCCACGCATACTTGGGAGCGCTCCTTGAATTTACCTACCTAACGGTGGGAGTCTCACTCATAATGTTCGCTTACTTCTTGGTCAGATACATCCAGTTCAAGAGGTTGACCCCTGCCAAAAAACATGCATGATCAAGAAGATTCTTCTCTCCTTACACGCAGCGTGGGATGAGGCAAGATCCAGAGCCGCTGCGCTATTGACATCGCGATTAGAATTGCAGCTAGAAATCCAGCAGCAGAAAACAGTGGCGCGACTACTGAGGTGACAATGTAGAAGTGATTTGTTTGAGAACTCAACGCGGGGCTTGTCGGTGGTTCGAAAATGGGGAGTACGTTCATGAGAACACCTTCGAGAAGTGAGTAAACAATGAGAAGCGAGCAGAGCGCTCCACGAATGGCAAGCTCTCGAAACCGGGCTCGGAACAATGTAGCCGTGAGCGCGATTGCCAGACCGAGTAACAGGACTCCCGAGGTTTCGTGGAGCAACACCGGCGGAGAGGTAACCATTTGCCCTAACATCTGCGTGGTCACGGCTGGTGGCTCGGAAAAGACTGAGGACGCTACGAACAGGTTCACGTAGATTCCTGAGAGAAAGACCAGGTAAAACAGGCCGAGCACCATAAAGGAAAGGCTCTGAATACCGCTCTTTCGCGGCATCTCAGGCAATCCAGTACTCAGAATCGCAAGGAAGGTCAGGTAAAGGGCCGTGATGAAACTAGTCGCCATCAACATACTGTCGGTGCCTTGATTTCCCATTCCGAAAACAAAACTCAGGCCTCCGGTTGCGGCTATCGCAATACTTGCCAGTGAAAGTCCAGTCAGCACCGTAAACTTTCTCAATCCGTAGACCCAGCCAAGTGAGAATAACATGATCCCTACAGACGCGGTTGCAGCTGCGAGCACAAAATGGATAATTACCGCAGGGTTCAGGAAGAAAGATGCCGGCGATCCGACAGTCTCAGAAGGCGAGGGTTCAAACCCGTTGATGTAAATCCCAAAAAGCCAAACTGCGAGGTAAAGGATGAGCTGTGCGAAGGTCAGCCTTTGTATCTTGCCGGTGTCCGGGGGATTCACGGTTTGGATTCTCGCAAGTTTCGGGCTTATAGTCGTTGATACACGCAATTTTTTCGCAATTCATATAATCGGAGGAGTGAAAACTGCATTCGGAGACAACAATTCCCAGCGCCTTCCGCCGCACTGTAGAGTAGTAGTAACAAGCCCATGAAATCATCAGATCTTTATTCCAAACGCGAACCATTGGAAATACCTCCGCGCGAAATCAAAGAGCAGATCTCTGAATGCCGGGGAGAGTACTTTCTTTCCGTTTTCTCCAAGGTCAGAAACGTCATAGCGCACCAACTCGGAAACTCAAAACTTGACGGAATAAAGGGGTTTGTTTTCTATGGAGAAGCAGGGAACGGCAAGACTCTCATGGCGAGAGTGCTTGCGAGAGAGCTTTCCCTACCCCTTTTCTTTGTGGATGGTTCTGTCATTGCAAGAGAATTGTACGGACAGTCCGAGCGCCAGATAGTCAAGGTGTTTTCTTTGGCGCAAAAGAAAATTTCACTGATTTTGATCGACGATGCGGAATCGGTCTTTCCCGACAGAGATTGGATGAAGGGCGAGAGCTGGCACGTAGCTCAAAATAATATCCTGTTTCACCAGATTGATAACCTTGATACTTCAAAGACATGCCTCATCATGACGACCAACAAGTACCATCTGCTCGATAGCGCTTTAAAGGACAGACTCTATCCAATTTCCTTTCCCCAGCTCGACCTTGAAACGGCTCTTGATATTGCGCTGATGAAGTGTGCTGAAAAAGAAGTTGATCCTGCCCCGGTCACCAAGAGGATCAGTTCAGAACAAGGGAGCTTCAGGTCTGGCAGGGCGATTGACAAGCTGATAGTCGAAGAATACATCACCCAATTTGGTAAAAACCGCGAAAGAGCAGCCAAAGAGTGAGAAGCCAGTAACCAAAGGTAACTTTCTTAAGCTCGCACTCTAAAAAATGCTCGATTTGGAAAAGAAGAACAAGTCAGACCCATCAAATTATACGTACTGCGATTCTCCGTTTGCCTGCGCGGCAGCCCCGATCATCTCTCGCAAGTGGGTTCCGGTCATAGTCTGCCACCTTCTACACGGACCAAAAAGATACAGCGAGCTAAGGAGAGCCGTCCCGTTCCTTTCTGCAAAGGTACTGAGTCAGAACTTGCGTGAGCTAGAAGCCGAGGAAATCCTCGCAAGGCAGGTCAACTACAACTTAACACAGGTCGAGGTTAGTTACAGACTGACCAACAAGGGCAAGGATCTCTCGCATGTCATTCGTGCAATGAACTCTTGGGGCAAGAAATGGTTGGCAAAGCTCGACACGAATGATATTTCGTCGCCTGACACCGCGTCCAAACAAGCGCTCCCGATTTTTCAACCATGAATAGAAATTCGGCGTATCGCGCTCCACTGTCATCGAATTGCGGATCAGGAATTGCTTTTGGAGTTTGCAACCCGGGTCAAGTTTCTGCTTCATTGTGAAAATGAGTTTTATACCCAGGCCAACTGAGCCTTTGCGCATTATCTCTTGTCAAGCGATCTTGCTCCCAAAAGTAATGGAGCAAAAGCAAACGACCGCGCAAAAAACATCGTCAAGGGAATGGGCTGGCTTACTCTCCAAAACCTTGGGACGAACGTCCTCGGATTCGTGTTCCTCGCGACTCTCCTGAGACTGCTCCCGGCGGCCGAGTACGGAATTTATAGCGCAGTCTTGCTCGTTGCAGGGATAGCGATAAATTTTGCGTGTTTTGGGTTAAACCTTTCAGCAGCAAGATACATCGCGCTTTTGCGCGAACAGGACGAACAGGCTTCATGGATAGCCGCGCGCAAGATATTATACGTTTCAATCTTGTTCACGAGCGCAGTAACTGCAGTATATCTGGGAATCTCGCCATTTCTCTCAATCTACTTTACCAAATCCCCGAGCTGGACTTTCATCTTTCTCCTAGGGGGCGCGTACCTCTTTCTGGGCTCAATTTCAAACATCTCTTCGGGAATCATCCAGGGCCTAAAAAAATACAAGCAACTAGCAAAGATACTCACTGTCTCAAGGGTAGTAATGGTCGGTTTTTCAATAGCTGTCCTTGAATTTGTTGATAGAAGTGTTACGTTTGCGATCGTTGCGTGGCTCATTTATTTTGTGATTACAATAACCTGGATGCTTATCATCATCAACAGAAACATCCTCCGCGCCCGAGGAAGTTTTGGATATTCGAATTTGCTCAGATACACTTTTCCTCTTGGAATCGCGAGCATAATAGCCACCTTTTCATCCAACGCCGATCAGGTTATCGTAGGAGGATATCTAACTCCTGTCTCGCTGGGAGTTTATAACGCTGCAATCACGATATCTGGCGCCTTGGGGCTGGTATTTCTTACACCGCTCACGACGGCGTTCTTGCCAGAGGCCTCGTCAAGCTCCTCGGAGCAAGGCAATATTTCAAACGGACTGAGGATAGCACTGCGCTTTGTAACTCTTGGCGTATTGCCCGCCTCGCTTTTTGTTTGCGGCATCTCACTGCAACTTCTGAGTCTATTTTCTGGTGGTGGAAGTTACCTGGCTGGCGTGGATCCTCTTGAATTGATCTCTTCGTTTTACGTTTTCCTTGCAATCCAAACGGTCATCCTCGTTTTGCTTCAGGCCGTCGGAAAGACGTTTCATGTGATGCTGGTGGGAGTCGTCGCAGCTTCAACTGATATCTGCGTCGCGCTGTTGCTCGTTCCGAACCTGGGGATAGCCGGCGCGGCTCTGAGCAAGGTCTCAGTTGCGCTCATGGGCATGTTCGTAGCGCTTTACCTCGCAAGACGCTACTTGAAGGGTCTTGACTCGCCGCAATTTTATTTCAAGGGAGCTCTGTGCGCTGCAATACCATTTGCCACCATCTTAATCCTGTCCAACTTTGTTTCAGCGAGGGTAGTTACGCTTGCGCCGTACTCGATCCTGTATGCAGTGCTGTTTTTGCTCTGCGTCAAAACATCCAAACTTCTGAGCAAAGAAGATCGCGCGTTCCTTGCGCTCATCCTTCCTTCCCCGATAAAACGGCTCGTTGACTATATCTAGAAACATTCGTACATTGACTAATGTATTCAATTTCGGCGAAAATGAAAAA
>JBOGRL010000221.1:0-3904 GCA_050749505.1 Nitrososphaerales archaeon | reverse complement strand
AGTCAGGACTTTGCCATCTGAACTTTTTGAGCTGAAGAAAGGCTTCCAAATCTCAAGATTTCAGGCGTGGCGAAACATATACCTGCCCGCAACGGTGACAGCGTTCGTGACCGGTTCGATTACAGCTATAGGCGCGGCCTGGAACACGCTCATCGTGGCAGAATATTTTGTGGAGGGTTCTGGCCAAGCTCCGATTACTCAAGTACATGCCGGGATAGGTAAGGTGATAGCAGTTGCAACGAACAGCGCCCCTGCTGACCTCACCACTTTGACGCTGGCAATACTCTCAATGACCGCGCTCATAGTTGTTTTCAACCTCACAGTCTGGAGAAGGGTGTATCATTATACGACCAAAAAGTACGCGTATAACAGGTAGTAGCGGTTTCCATGGCATTTTCCTTTGCTAATAGTCTCTTTCAAATATCGTTTCGTAATGGGGAGAGAGAGTTGTAAACAATGACCGCGCAACCTATTCTCAGTCCCAGCAGGCAACCAGCAAACGTTTCTGCTTCAGAGGTCATGTCTGGCGGGCCTATTGTTTCTGTAGAGCACGTGAACTTGGACTTTAGGAAGGAAAAGGAGAAAATGCCAGTCATCGTGGACGTGTCAATGACCGCGTGGAAGGATCAATTCGTTACCATAACCGGACCCTCCGGCTGCGGCAAGTCCACGCTTCTGCGCATAATCGGAGGCCTGAACAAACCTTCTTCCGGCGTTGTCAAATTCCTTGATTCCGCTATTACAGGACCTCGGGCTGAAATCGCCATGATATTTCAGAACTTTGTGTTGCTGCCTTGGAGGACAGCTCTTGAAAATGTGATGTTCGGACTTTCATCAAGGAAAGACTTGACAGAGGAACAGAAGAAGCAGCTTGCCGCAAAAGCTCTTGAGGATACGGGGCTCACAGGATTTGAAAACGTGTATCCCGGCGAACTATCTGGGGGGATGAAGCAGAGAGTCGGGATAGCGAGGGCTCTTGCGCTTGAGCCCCAGGTTTTGCTCATGGACGAACCGTTCAGCGCGCTCGACAATTTGACGGCCGAACATCTGAGGAGGGAAATTTATTCGCTCCTGATCAATCCTTCTTCTCCAATTCAGTCAGTCATAATGGTTAGCCATAACGTAGAGGAAATCATCGAGCTATCTGACAAGGTCGTCGTACTCTCGCCGAGGCCTGGCCACGTCGTCGGCGAGTTGAAAATAGACCTTGCACGGCCGCGCAACAAGAAATCCGAAGAATTCTATTCGCTCGTGGACAAAGTTTATTCCATGCTTGCTTGAGTGAGGGATGAGAAAAAAAGTTTGGAAAAAGCAGCAGAAGGAGCATCGGCGGTAAGTCGAGATGCTGTCAGCTCAATACCGCCGATAATGCCGGCGAACGTGAGGGCGGGCCAGGTCATCGGGTTGGTTGAGATAACGGGAGGGTTGGGCTCAAAGATCGATGTTGCAAAGCTCGCGGATGAATTTGGTGCAGATCTTCAGACACTGCTGCCGATACTCGATACCGGAGAAATGCTCGGCCTGGTAAGAATTGAAAAGGGAGATGTATCACTCACCGAATTTGGATTAAAGTTCCAGAAAACCTCCAAGCACAAAGTCCGGCTCTTGAGAGATCAACTTTCAAAGATCGAGCCGTTCAAGACCGCCCTGGAGTTGGTAGGTTCAAAGAATGGCGAAGCTTCTACTAGTGATATTTGCAAGTCTCTGGCCCAAAGAGACATCCGCTGGCACCATTACCCCGAATTGAACGATGCCCTGGTTCAAGCGTTGCTGATCCACTGGGCGATCTACGCGGGCCTCCTGACCTACAATGGAAAGACGGGCAAATTCCAGAAAATCTAGACGAAGACCAGCAGACTTCCGATAACAAACAGAATCGCAGATGCCGCGGCCCCCACTAGCAGCATTTCAGATCCTGAGGCCCAGAATCTTCTTCCTGAAACCTTTCCCTTCCATCCGCCAGCCGTGAAAAGAAAAATCAAAGAAATGGCAACTGAAGCTACTATCGAATAAGACCTTGTGGAAAAAGCTAGATAGCCCACAAGCGGTACGAAAGCTCCCAGAAGAAAAGACAAACCTGTTACTCCAGCAACTTTGAGCGGTCTTTCTAGCTGCTTCTCATGAATGTACATTTCGTGCATCAGGAGATCTTCGAGCCACTTTTGTTTGTTTTTTGTTATCCTCCGCACAACGATTTCTGATTCTTCTTTCGTCAGACCCTTGTCCACATAAAAATTCTTGAGCTCAAGTTTTTCTTCCTCCGGCTCTTGTTCTATTTCGCTTAACTCGCGCTTTGAATCAGCGCGGAATAAATCACGTTCAGCTCTCCCCGCCATCAGCCCGCCAAAAAACATCGACACGGCCCCAGCTAGCATTGCAGCGATTCCTGCAAACCTTAACACGCCAACTGAAGTGTTTGCACCTGCAAAGCCTGCCAGAAATGCAACGTTTGTGACTACCCCGTCTGATAGCCCCAGTGCGATATCTCGGATAATCCCTCTTCCCTGAATGTGTTCGTGCTTTTCCTCAATTTGTCCCACAACCCTCCTGTGCTGATCAGCTGGAAGCTTGTCGTTGCTCTTGTTTTCCGGAAGACTCAGCCATGTTCACCCTGAAATTTCGGAGGAGATATCCCAGAAGGGATCTAATCCCTTTAGGCTTTACTCATGTTGTAGGTCGAATCTGAGAGCAGTTCACCAAAAATAGTTAGACCGTTGCAATTTCTCTGAAAAGAAAAAGTTCTCCGCGTATTCCCGGCGTGGGTCGAGAAGACACTCGAGAAGGAAGGACTGTTGAAATAGGAGCATTGAGCATGCTTGAAAGATTCATGATCCGATTCTGGTCAATAAGAGAAAAATACTAGCTTTGGTAGATTTATGAACAGTGGGGTATTGTAGGAATGGCTTCTGACTGGGGATTACAGAATAGACTTGCTAGGATGATCAAGCCGTCATCGGGGCACTCGGTGATGCTCGCTTGCGATCATGGTTATTTTATGGGACCGACGCACAGATTAGAAGAACCAAGAAAAACGATTGCGCCGCTGATGCCGTTTGCAGATGCACTCGCAGTAACTAGAGGAGTCCTGAGAAATTGCATCGATCCAAAGTGGGAGACTCCGATCATCTTGCGCGTCTCTGGAGGTTCGAGTATTCTGCAGGAAGATTTGAGCGATGAAGGCATTACTACATCGATGCATGATGCGTTGAGGCTAAACGTTTCGGCCGTAGCAATTTCAATATTTGTCGGAACATCTCATGAAAAGCAGACTCTGCTCGGACT
The DNA here is from genome assembly GCA_050749505.1 of Nitrososphaerales archaeon. GTDB lineage: Archaea > Thermoproteota > Nitrososphaeria > Nitrososphaerales > CADDZS01 > DATLTL01. The sequence goes on along the minus strand of JBOGRL010000221.1, from coordinate 622 downwards.
GGCGAAGCTGGTGGATGAAGGAGAAGAATTTGGCATGCCAGTTATGGCGATTACTGCGGTGGGCAAGGAACTCGAGAAGAGAGACTCTCGATATCTCAGCTTGTGTTGCAGGGTTGCGGCGGAGATCGGCTGCCACCTAGTAAAGAGCTACTACTGCGAAGGATTTTCCAAGGTGGCAGAGGGGTGTCCTGTCCCAGTCGTCGTTGCTGGGGGACCGAAACTGAAAACGGAACGCGATGCCTTTGAGCTTGCCTACAATGCTCTGCGCGAGGGTGCCATCGGAGTTGACATGGGCCGGAACATATGGCAAAACGATAACCCTGTTGGAATGATCAAGGCGATTCGATCCATAGTGCACGAAAATTGCACGGTCAGGGAAGCCGAGCTCGTATTCAGGGAATCAAAAACAGACAGGTTGGAAGAACAAGAAGAAACTTCAATTGCTGCACAAGATGTTGGTTGATGCTACTCAGGTGCTGCGATTACATGCTCGCAATTTCTATACCCCAAAGCCATGCAGTGCTCTAACTTTACCTCTGTCGGTAAATTGAGGCACTTTGAGATCAAAAGGTTATCAAAACCCAGACAAATGCTGCTGTAATTTGAGAGGGCAACGTTGTAG
>JBOGRL010000220.1:0-8384 GCA_050749505.1 Nitrososphaerales archaeon | reverse complement strand
GGAGTATTCGGAGCTGAAAATCAAGAGAGACGGTAGGAGCATCAAACCCGACGAATACGTCTCGGTAATTGGGAACAAGACCGCGTCCCTGTTTCAAAGCTCAGCCAAAATTGGGTCAATGATCGCTGGCGCAAAACAACAAACTACCGAGGCGATGTCTGATTTCGGGCTCAACTTGGGAATAGCATATCAGATGCAAGACGACTTGCTTGACTGGAATCAAAAAGCTAGCCTGGAGCAGGCACTAGGAGCTGAACAAGCGGTTTTGCAAAATATGTCCTATGATTTTGCCCTAAATGCAAAAAATGCACTTTCGCACCTTCAAGGGTCCGATGCAAAAGAACGCCTTGAAGAACTGGCAGATTTTGCAGTTAGAAGAAGATTCTAGCCAGCATCAGCCGTGAGCCAGGAAGGTGCTCGCTGCAGTACTCGCAAACTGAATGAAAGGATACGGGTAGATCCCTATTCCCACGATGATTATCGAAGAAATTATCAGCGCGACCTTGAATCCATTTGATTCTACGAGTCTCGAAAAACTTGCTGGTCTGTCGATGTACATATGCTTCACGATCCTGACGTAAAACGCAATCGATGCGAAGCTGTTGATGATTGCTATTACCGCGAGCCATCCAATATTGGCATTGATTGCTGAATAGAACAGGAATAACTTACTCCAAAATCCGTTTAGGGGAGGAAAGCCTCCGAGCGCAAGAAGCGAGAGAGTCAATGCGATTGGGGCGACCTGGAGTCTCCTACCAACTCCGTCAAAAGAATCAATATTGTCAGAGCCCGTCTGCTTTATGATGACTGCAGCTGCCAGGAATGCAGCAGTTTGCATGATTGAATAGTTGAGTATGTGGAAGAACGACCCGGTCAATCCGGTGACAGTGCCTGCCGCAAATCCGATCATGATGTAGCCCGCCTGTCCTATGCTCGAATAGGCAAGGATTCTAGTAACACTCTTTTGCGTCAGCGCAGCGAAATTGCCTAAAGTCATGGACATGATTGCAAGCACTGCAAATACGATCTTCCAATCTGCCTCCAGAGCGACTGACGAGAAGAGTATGAAAAAGATACGCGCAGCAGGGGCAAAAGTTGCCCCCTTTGTCGCAGCCGAGAGAAGGGCGCTGACAATGGTTGGAGCCCCTTGGTATGCATCGGGTATCCACATGTGGAAGGGCACGGCTGCCAGTTTTATCCCGAACCCTGCAAGCACGAAAGTTAGAGCGAGCAAGGCTACAGGTTGGTATCCAGTTGCTTGGCTCAAGATTACGTAGATGTTAGTTGAGCCCGTCAAAAGGTAAACCAGAGAGATTCCGTACAAGAGGACAGCTGACGCAAAAGCGCTGATTATGAAATATTTTACAGCCGCCTCATTAGACTCCGGATCTTTCTTTCGAAATCCAGTCATGACGTAGCTTGGTATGCTCATCAATTCCCACGCCACGAATATCATTAAGAGATCGGTTGAAAACGAAAGCAGCACTGCGCCGATTGTCGTGAAGATCAGCAGCGAATAAAATTGGGTAATGTTTGGCGAGCCTTTCAGATAGTTTAGAGCTGTCAGGCCGATTAGAAACGAGGCCGATAAGATCGCAACTCCGAAAAGTAGCGAAACCCAGTCCGAGGCGAGAAGCGTGTTAGCTCCGGGTACGCTCAAAGATCCAAAGCAGCCGAATCCTGCTGAGATCAGAAGAAGTATTCCGAAGGCAAAGCCGGCGGCTGTGATCACACCTGCGGCTTTGGCATACTTGCTTCCGCCGACCGCGAGTATCACTGTAACAAGCGCGACAGCAGAAAGAACCAGAGAGAGTACCAGCGGGAATGATTCGGATGCCTGGATCAACAACACTATAACACCAGTCCCTTGCCGAAAAGCAGCAATAGTATGATCAAGAGGGCAATCCCGATTCCGAACCCAAGTACGTACTCTTCCTCGATTCCTGATTCGAACCTTCGCATAACATCCGAGATTCCACCGCCCACCTCGGATGCCCCAAAGTTGATCGGCTGAACTATCTTTTCTTCAAATGACCTGTAGAGCCATTCGCTCGAGGCTTTCAATGGGTAGACGATCGCTCGGTAATAGAGTGCGTTAATGTACCAGCGGTGAACAAAAAAATTGTAAATCGAATGGGTGATTCCGCTTTGCCCAATGATTGCATTCGGATTTATTCCCTTCCTGACGTAAGCAAAATACGCGATCACCACTCCGAGCACCGCCATACCCAGGCTTATTCCGATTGGAACAATATCACCGGCTAGGTTCAGGGAATACGCGGAATTGATTCCGAACTGGGCTAGATAAGAAGAGAATAAACTGCCGAGCTTGGGCTCGAAGAAAAATGGCGCAGAAATCCCCACGACGGTAGTTGCGCCTGCAAGCACCGCGAATGGCACCCACATGGAGTAAGGAGCTTCGCGAATTTGTCCATGATGCGCCTCCATCTTTCGGACGTTCTCGCTTTTTTCACCGTAAAAGATCAGACCGATAAACCGGATGCTGTAAAAAGCGGTCATTAGGGCGGTTACGACTCCTAAAACAAAAAGCCCCACTCCAACTGGTCCGCCGTTGGCTGCGGCACTCAGGATTGCGTCTTTACTCCAAAATCCGCTGAATGGAATGATGCCTGCAAGAGAGAGTGCAACAACAAGCATTGCAGCGAACGTGAGCTTTAGATCTTTCCGCAGTCCACCCATATCCTTCATGAACCTGGACTCTGTAACGTGAATCAGCCAGCCGGCACACATGAATAGACCTGCTTTGAACAGAGCTTGGCTGATAAGATGGAAGAAAGCGCCAGTGAACCCGAAAACAAAGTTTGACTGAGTCGATAAACCTGCAATACCCAAACCGAGCATCATGTAGCCAATCTGAGAGATGGTCGAGTAGGCGAGTACCTTTTTGAGTTCATTCAAAACCATTGCCTGGGATGCGGCAAGGAACGCAGTAAAGCCACCGATAATCGCGACCGTAAGGAAAAATGGATACGTCAGAGAAAGTCCAGAGGCGGCCGCTACGTAGAGCGGGCCAACCGTTCCGATCAGGAATACTCCGGCGTTGACCATAGTCGCCGCGTGAATAAGCGCTGAAACCGAGGTGGGGCCTGCCATCGCATCTGGCAGCCACTCGTGCAATGGGAATTGCGCTGACTTGCCTATTGCCCCGCCGAAGATGAGAACAGCGCTCGGAATAAACAGTCCGGCAGCTTCCAGGCTCTTTGACCAATTAGAGGAGGAACTGAGCGCATTGAGAAGATCCATAAAATTGAACGTGTGTGCATAAGCGAATACCAGCAGTATTCCGACAAGAAACGCAATGTCTCCGGCCCTAGTCATGATGAATGATTTTAGTCCAGCTTGACTCGGCGAGTAAGCCTCGGGAACGTTGAGCGTTTTTTCTCCTATAGTTCCGACCCAGTGTTCGTTCTCATCACCGTGCCAGAACCCGATCAACGCATAACTGCAGTAACCGACGCCTTCCCAGCCGACGAACAACTGCAAAAAGTTGTCCGACATGATCAGCAAGAGCATGTTCCCTATGAAGAAGTTCATCAGGAAGTAATAGCGAGTCAGGTTTCTCTCGCCCTTCATGTATCCCAAGCTGTAAACCATGATCAGGAAGCTGACCCAGGCGATTGCAACCGCAAGAACCGCAGTCAGGGGATCTACCAAGACTCCAGCTTTCAGGTTGAGTCCAGGAATCCAGGTTGCGGTGTGTCCACCGAGTGTAGTAATGTCTCTGATCTTTCCAGTCAATGTGTAAGGAGTATAATCTCCAAGGATGAAAAGCGAAGTTGCAAAAAGTGCCGCGAGGAGGCTAGCGAGGACCGCGACGGCGTTCCTAACCCGATCTCCCGCTGCGGCAGCCAAGACGCTTAGAGCCGCACCTGCTATCGGAACTATCCAAATCAGGTTCGGGATCAGATCGAAGTACCAGTTTGTCATTTTCTTGCGATCATCTCAAGGGAAGAAGATGCGACAACGTTGCGAGAAGCGGTCCGTCGACCAGGCCCGGAAGTATGCCCAGAAGAATCGTTATCGCTGCGAGAAAGATAATCGGCGCGAGCATATAGCCGGAACGCTCGGTTATGTTTGAAAGCTTTGGAGGAAGCTGTCCAAAGAAAATCCGCTTCATCGCCCAGAGCGCATAGCCCGCAGTTATTACGGTGGCTATTACTCCCAAGATAGACAAAGCAAGCCACCAGCTGCCAACCACACCAGCTTGAGCGCCAAGCTGGAGGCTCCCTCCAAAAAGGAGCCACTCGCTTTGGAAGCCGTTTGTTTCCGGGAACCCGAGCAGACCCAGAAACCCGATCATCGCGCACGTAGCGGTAATTGGGAGTTTTGTAGATAGACCGCCCATATCCCTGATATTCTTCAATCCGCCGGCCTGAATCATGATCAATCCAGCAACCATGAAGAGCAGAGCTTTTGCGGTCGCGTGGCTCACAAATTGAAATACAGAGCCCGCAACGCCGAGCTGAGTTGCGGTTGCAAGACCAAAGATAATGTATCCCATCTGGCTTATGCTTGAGTAAGCGAGTAACTTCTTGAAGTCGTCTTGAGCCAGGGCCATGATTCCGCCATAGAACATTGTGACAACGCCCCAGACCCCGATGCCTATGCTTATCGCAATGTATTCACCCGGAAGCAGAAGTGTCAGCATCCGGATCAAGATATAGCCACCTATCCCGGTCATCGCTGCGGCCATGAGAGCAGTAACGGGAGTTGGCGCCTCGTCGTACGTGCTGGGGAGCCAGACATGGAGACCAAAGGCTGCGAGCTTTACGAACATTCCTACGACTATTCCAAAAGCAATCCAGGGGATCAGACCGGCGGCGAGCTGTACTGCCTTCACCGCGCCCGGCCCCAAGAAAACAAAATCGCCGGTTTGCGACCCTATCGCCAGAAATGAAAGTAGCATCATGAGGGCGCCGATGTGAGTCCAGAGAAGGTACATTAGCGAGACTCTTCCCCGCTTGCTGTATCCGAATTCTGCGATCAAAAAGTACGAGGGGACTAGCATGAACTCGAAGAAAAAGTAAAGCTCTATCAGGTTTGTAGCAAGAACTGTGCCCACCATCCCTCCGGAGTACAGAAGATAGAGCGAAAGGTATAGTCCGTACCTGGACTTTGTCCTCAGAGTCTCTTGTGTTTCGTGAGCAACTCCAACATTGTTTGTTTGCAAATTATATTCTTCTTCCTGTTCAAAAATTTTCTTTTTCATGTACGGGACCGAATAAACAATTACAGACGCTGCGATAACGTAAATTGTGATCGTGAACGGGATGCTTATCCCGTCCAGATACAGTCCGAAATGTCCAATGCTAGACAGTACTATCGATCCGCTCAGACTTTGAGGAAACCACGAATAACTCTCATCAAGAGGATTCGATTGAGCGGAGAACAGTAGCGCCATCGTGGCGTACAAAAGAATCGCGAATGCAAACCCCGTGGCTTTCGTTCCATACTTTTTCCCCAGAAGGTATGCTATCGGTGAAGCAATTATGGGAATTATCACCGCTTGGAAAAGTAGCGCAAAAGCCAAAATCTGATCCGGTTCCCTTTCTTGTTGATTTTTCTTCTAGTGCCTTAATTTTCGTAATTTGAATACATCGACTTCTTTGTTCAATCTAAACGTGGTCATGATAATCGCCAGTCCAACTGCAGCTTCCGCAGCCGCGATAGCAATCGAGAAAAGCGCAAAGGTTTGTCCTTCAAGATTCGGAGGGGAAAGATACCGGGAAAAGGCGACAAGGTTCAAGTTTGCTGCATTGACGACGATCTCAATTGCAAAGAAAAGCCGGAGCGCGTTCCCCTTTGAGACAAGACCATAAATTCCAATTGCGAATAGAATCGTGGAAACCATGACATAACCGAGGAGTGGAATCATCTTGTTTTGTCCCGGCTCCCTCTCTTATTCCTTAGTGTCTACCTTTGCAAGCGTAAGGGCTCCAACTATCGAAGCTCCCAGAATTAGCGCGAGTACCTCCAGCGGCAACGCATACTGATTTGTGAGCAAAGTGCCAATTCCTGCAACGACGGATCCGTTGAAGTTGCCCGTTGGGTACCAGCTTGAAAGGTTCGAAACAGTGGCCATCGTGCCTACGAGGACGGCAATTATTACTGCAATAGTGATTCCCATCGGCCTAAACGGCTCCCTTTTTGCATCCTTCTCAACTTCCCTTGTCACGAGCATTACTGTGAACAATATCAGAACCGCGACAGCACCGATGTAGACTATGATCTGGAAGAGAGCTACGAAAGTAGCGTCGAGGACTATGAACAGTCCTGCGACCCCCAAGAAAGAAAATGCCAGCGCAATAGCGCCATAGACAACCTGCCTTGCTTCAAGCGCGACGACGGCCGCCCCGATGGTTAGCGCAGAAATTACCACAAACGCAATGTCCTCCTCAATCATGATAGGCTTCCTCCTTTTCGATCTTGAACTCAACTTTCTTTCGAGCGACGTTTGGTGGGACGGCAAGCTGTTCTGGAGAATACACTAGAGCTTTCTTCGAGGTTGAAACTAGGTTGAAATCTTCCGTCATCCCGAGCGCGTAAAATGGACAGGCGTCCACGCACAGACCGCAGAAGACGCACTTTGCATAATCGACCTGAGGAAAAAGCGATTTTCTGTTTTGAGGTCTGGACTGCGTTGGGACTTTGACCATCTCTATGGCTTGAGAAATGTTCTCGCAAGCAATCGAGCAAAGCTGACAGCCAGTACATTTGTCCAGCCAGATAATGTGCCGGCCCTTGTATCCAGCTTTTGCGACCCCCAATTTTGGATCATATGTATAGTAGGGGGCCATCTGAGTCTGGACGTCGGGATAGCGCATTGTCATTCTTCTTCTGGGAAGCTGTCTCAACGCGGCCCAAATCGCCTGGAATGCGCTTACTACAATATTTGTCAATTTTTTCTCTCTCCATCTACAGAATTCCTAAAGCTCTTAGTAATACGGCGATAAAGATGTTGGCGAAGGCTAACCCGACAAGCCACAACCAGCCGAACCCGATGAGCTGGTCGATCCTGACGCGCCCGAATGCACCGCGGGGAATTATGAATATTGTGAGCATTATGATCGTCTTGATCAAGAACCAGACTACGCCAGGTACTGGAGCTGGTCCAGCCCATCCACCTAGAAACAAAAGCGTGAACAACGAAGACAGCGCGTAGAGTTTTATGTAGGTCGCGAGGTTTATCACTCCGAAATTCATGCTCGTGTATTCTGTCAGCCATCCGGCTACGATCTCGCTGTCTGCCTCTGGAATGTCAAACGGGATTCTCTCAAGTTCGGCCATTGCGGTGATGTAAAACACGATCGCGCCTAAAATCATCGGGATTACAAACCAAATTCTGTTTTGAGATGCTACGATTCCAGACAGGCTCAACGAACCTCCAGAGAGTATTACCACCCCAAGCACTGACAGAATAAACGGTATCTCGTATGAAATCATCTGATACAGCGCTCTTATTCCGCCAATGAATGAGAATTTGTTGGCGCTTGCCCATCCGGCGAGCACCGTCACGAGCGGAAAGAAACTAAAGATAGCGAGCGCGATCAAAAGCGAGTACGGAGAAGATGTGATGTAAATGTTCGGGGCTATCGGGATCACGGCGAGGAGTGCGCCTGAAAGTGCCATCAATGCAAATGGCACGGACAGGAAGAAAAACGCGTCTGCTTTCGCGGGGATCACGATTTCCTTGAACAAGAGTTTGAAGAGATCTGCAAAGGACTGTAGCCAGCCTCCAAAGCGACCCGCATATTGCGGGCCTATTCTGTACTGCATCTTTGCTAAGAGCTTTCTCTCGTACCATATTACGAACGAAGAGAGGATTGCTGCGAAAGAAATCCCCGGAAAGAAGCTAGACTTGAACAGTATCGAGCCAGCGCCGAGGCCGATCGAGCTGATGAATGAAGTTGGGTCAAATGGATTAAGCTTGGCTGGCGAAAACAGATACAGCGCATTAGCCCAGTTTATCTGGTGAGAGCAACCGAGCATATTAAAGTTGCAGCTGTACTCGACGGGTAATACGTAAAAAAAGAAGAATGCAGGAATCAGAATCATCGGCACCAAAACGAGTACCCAGAAAATGATCTCCAGCACGCGTTTGACGAACTGGTCGAAACTAGTTAGCGCTGCCATGTTTGTCGTTACCACTTGGACTCTAATTTATCATCTGTCAGCCTCGACTGGCCAGTAGTCCAAGCTCCAATATATCGCAGGCATATCTGCGACGTGCGAGCCGATCAAAAGTCGCGGCAAAGCTATCAGATTCCTAAAGGACGGGACGCTGATCTTCACCCTGTAGGGTTTTGTAGAACCGGTTGAAATAATGTGGAATGACATTGCACCGCGTGATGCTTCGACTCTCG
>JBOGRL010000219.1:0-2960 GCA_050749505.1 Nitrososphaerales archaeon | reverse complement strand
GCTCGAAGGTGTACCCATCGGGGTCGGCAAAAAAAGCGACGATCCCGTAAGGTAACTCCCTCAATTCTTCTCCTGCATCCCCTCCCACATCCCGCTTGAAATCCACACCTCTTGACTTGAGCTCCTGGTACGTCTTGCGACAATCTTCCACCTCAATAACCATCGACGCGACCCCCGATTTTTTCCCGATATCTGAGTCATATCCTTGTAGAGCTATCCCCACGTCTTGCCCTTTGAGTCCGACGACGATCCACCTGCCCCCGTAAGCCGTAGGAAAGTCAATTTTTTTCTCGAAGCCTATCTTCTTGGTGTAGAATTCTAATGACTTTGACTGGTTCTCAACGTACAAGATAACTTGTGTAATCCTCGCAGACAACTGCACTTCATCTTGCTTCTCAATTGACGCGGCCGTCATGGTATTTTCATCTTCATTTATTCGGACGACCTGAATTTGAACTCATGCTTCAATGAATGAGGCAAAAGGGAATAGATGAATAAATACAGCACTTGTCGGATTCATCTGGAGGTGGAATCCAACACGGACGAGCTCGAAGTCAAAATCTTTCGCGCCCTGATGTCTGAAAGGGCAGTTGCCGGTTCCGGTGCCCAGTTCAGGTCCACTCTAAGAACTATCGCATCACGCCTCGGGGGCGACGACACCACAGTGAGGAATCGTTACAAGAGGTTGCAGGAATCGGGCGCGATGTCGGGCTGGAAGCTCATGGTCAATCCCACGTTTTTCGCCTGCAGAATCGGAAACATATTGGTGGATGTCGAGCCGGAATCTGCCAAGGCCGACATGATTCGCAAGCTCAAACTTGTGGACAACATCGTCATGCTGATGAATTTCTACGGAAAGGCATTGGGGATCATGGTCATTTACAACAGCGACGAATCATATTCCCGGACCGTCGAGCTGATCTCACGGATTACAAATGCAGAGACGATGACCAAGTCCAGAATGGCCTTACCCCGGAGCGAGACCGAGTGCTTCAAAGAGACAGACGTTGCGATAATTCGCGCTCTTTCCAACGACGCGTGCAAGTCCTATATTCTCGTTGCTAAGGAACTGGGGCTCTCAACCAAGACAGTGAGGAAGCGAGTTGATAGGTTGCGAAAGGAGAACACGATCTTCACCCTCCCGAGTCTGAACATAGGACGTGTGCGTGGACTAATTCCGGTCTCGCTCTCCTACGCCTATTCAAGCAAGGGAGCTAAAGGTTCAGTTGACCGTGCGATCCTGTCGCATTTTGAAGCAAACTACCTTTGGGGTGGGTTTTCAGACCCAAACAATGGATTCGTTATGCTGAGTGCCCCGACAATGGCTGACGTTCAGGGGTTCTTAGAATGGGCAAAATCGCAACCGGGCATTGCGAGCGCCCGAGTCGACATTCCCACCGAGCAGTTCAGTTTCCCGGAGAAGTTCATCGAACGTATCGCGGAGAGAGGCGAGAGAGCCTCGTTGCAGTCTGTGGAATGATGAACGAACACTCAAATTGCCATCCCCCATTAATTTCCCGATCTCGAATTATTGAAAATAGTTAGACTCTCTGCGTAAAATCAAGGCTAAAATATTTCGATCCGACGAGCGTGAATTAGTGAACTCTTCCTTCAGATTGTCAGGGCACCACGCCTAAAGTTGAATGCTCGGCCGGAGCAAATCTATTTTCCTTTCTGATTTCGGGTGTGCTGCCAGAACTCCTTTGTGTTTCAAGAGAAGTGGCCCTTCGGACAACGAGAAAATTTTCTCTTGGCGACAAAGCATAAAATCCAACAAGAAGGGACCATGTCGTTCAGATATGAAGCTCCCAAATGAAGACGAATCGCAGGAAAAGAGGAATCAAAAGACCTCTATTTCCCCAATGCTCGCAGTTAGAAATGGGGCCAGAGCCGTAGAGTTCTACAAAGAAGCTTTCGATGCCAAGGAACTCTGGCGAATAGATTCTGGGGATCTGTGGTCGCTGGGCTCACGGTGGGGGCGCAGATTTTTTCTTGGCAGACGAGTCTCCCGCTTATGGTACTCGGGGCCCGGATTCTGTGGGCGTTACAACGGTAAGAATCGAACTGTTTGTCGAAGATCCAAAGAACATGTTCGCTCGAGCCGTCGCCGCCGGTGCGACTGTCCTAGACTCTGCGATTGAGCGTGACTACAATACCATCGGCGTTCGCCCGATCAACCGCATACTGCAAGGTGCAATTCGAGATCCCTACGGACACATATGGCTGATCGGACGAGTCCTGAACTAGTCGATTCCGGCGAGCGGGCGCAATCGTTGCAAGTTCATGATCAAAGCGTCTAAAGCTTCGCTCATTGACAAACCCGAAGGAACTTTGTCATTCGTTCGTGCAATATGTTCAGACTGGAACCGCGTAGCGTCTTAAATCTGTTCTTTCCAATCTCACCATGGAGTCCTTGCTAGGACTTGAAACACTGCCGAATTTTTCGGGAATGAGAGATATGTGTTCATAGTCATTCAGCCCTTCCACAAACCCAGAGCAAATCCAATGATCCAGAATACAGGGAAGGCGTAGACTATTGGGCCGATGTGGGCGGCCTGAGACACCAAGACGCTCGTAACCCGCGTTAATACATCGCTAGCTGTGAGGAAAGGAATCACGAGTCCTATAAAGCTGGCCAGGAGGAGGCCTACTACGATGAGAATGATGGATGTAATTGCTTTCTTTGCCGCAACGCCGAAGATGAATCCATCAGCTAGGAGAAGCAGTAGTCCGATGATTCCAGCGATACTACCTGGTAATAAAGCGCTCATTGCTCTGCTCCCCTCTAATATCCTCACTCGAATACTTATGCTATTCCATAGTATTTGTCGATTGTTTTATCAAAGAATCATTTCGCTCTCCATGGTAAGGATTGATGGATCAATAAGCTCATCTTTCTCTTCCATCTTCCTGTAGTATGCTTCCAGTGGAGTTTCAGCCCTCTCCAGATCTAGAGCTCC
>JBOGRL010000218.1:0-5112 GCA_050749505.1 Nitrososphaerales archaeon | reverse complement strand
GAGGGTGTTTCAGGCAGACAAACACGAAATAGTTGTGCTATCTGGTTCAGGAACCTCAGGAGTAGATGCAGCCGTGGGATCGATCCTGAAAAACGGTGAAACCGCGGTCATTCCAAATTTCGGCGAATTTTCTGGTAGATTGGCAGATTCAGCGAGGTACATTGGTGCAAATGTTCTAGCCCCGGCAGCAGATCTAGGAGCAGTTCCTCAGGTGGAAGACATTGAAAGAGCGATCAGATCATCAGGAAAGGAGAGTGTCAAAGCCCTCTGTATAGTTTTTAACGAGACTTCGACAGGAGTCACATGGCGGAAGCTGAAGGAACTAAAAGAGATCGCAAGCAAGTATGGCGCTCTCTTCGTCGTGGATGCCATCAGCGTTTTGGGGGGTGAGGAAATTCCAGTTCAGAAACTCGGTATCGACATTTGCATAGCAGGAAGCCAAAAGTGTCTCGCTGCCCCTCCAGGTCTTGTAATCTTGTCGTTCAGCGACGAGGCAAGGAAGGCGATGACCGGATTCAAGCCGAGAGACCAGTATTTTGACATTCCGAAATATTTCAAATTTGCTGAGCGCGCGGAAACGCCAGCCACTCCGGCGCTTCCCCTATTCTTTGCAATAGACGAGGCTCTGAAAATTGTCCTTGAGGAAGGGATTGACAAGCGGATAAGGAGGCACGAGATTTGCGCTAACGCATTTTATGCGGCGTTCGAATCTCTCGGTCTCAAGGCATTTGCTTCAAATGAATACAGATCCAACACCGTAATCGGAATCAAATACCCTGCTGGGATCAAGGATGATGAATTTAGGACACTGCTCGACAAGAAATTCGGAGTCCTGGTAGCGGGCGGGTTCGGATTGATGAAAGGGAGCATGTTCCGCGTCGGCTCAATGGGCATCATTGATCAGATGCTTGTTACTGCAACGCTCGATGCAATATCACAGGGGCTCAGGTTCTATGGATACGAAACTGATGCGACTAGAGCTCTTTCCGTCGCGTGGGATTCGCTCAAAGCACTGTCATAGTTAGTAAAGATTTTAACAGAATCAATGGAGAGTAGTTTTGCAATGACACTCGAGAATGGCGCCTTGATTCTTGCAGATTACACCGCCAAGGTCAAGGACACTGGTCAAATTATCGATACTACGCGCAAGGAAGATGCTGAAAAGGCTGGAAACGCAGATCCTACAAGAACCTATGAACCGCGCTTGATAGCTGTTGGCGAAGGATGGGTTCTAAAAGGGCTGGATGAGGCGCTTCAGAAGGCAGAGCCGAATCAGACACTTGATGTTGAACTGAATCCTGAGAAGGCATTTGGATTGCGAGATCCGAATAAAGTCTCGCGCATTCCGATCAAAAAATTCGGCGAAAAAGCTTCTGAACTATCAATCGGAGCAGAAGTTGAAGTAGATAACCGGGTCGGCATTGTCCGGTCACTCGAATCAGGTCGTGCCCTTATTGATTTTAATCACAAGTACGCGGGAAAGACGCTTCAGTACAACCTTGAAGTCAAAGAGAAACTGGATTCGCGCGACAAGCAGATCGAAGCGCTCATCCATCGAAGACTTCCTGTGGAAAAAGAGAAACTGAGGTTCGAGTCTGCCGGAGACTCCGAGGTCAAGATTACGATTCCAAACGATTACTTCCTCTTGGACGGGCTGCAAATAATCAAGCGTGGAATCAGCACAGATCTTTTCAAGTTCATAAAACCGATCGAGAAGGTTACTTTTTTGGAAGAATATGAGAATCCTTCGCTGAAAAAGGAGGAAGAAGCTCAGACTCAAAAGCAAGAACAGCAAGAAGGAGTAGAACAAAAGGCAGATTCAGGCGAGGAAGAGAAGAAGAAGAAAGACGGGGAAGAAGCAACTGCGCCAATTCAAAAATGACTGAATTTGAGTATTACAAATATCAACCAGAGCGTCAAAATCTAAGATCGAGAATCTAACTGATAACACCAACTCCGCGAGCAAGATCGCGAGCGGACGATTCAGTCAGCTGCGCTTCTTCCAGTATGGTGTATCTTTCTTTCCGTATTTCTCTCGCCAGAAGCAGAGATTTTATTATTTCATCATCAGTTGCCCCGATTTCTTCTGCGCTGGTGGGCGAGCCAATCATTTTGAGGGCGTTTTTTACTTCCATATGATCAATACCGTGAAGCTTGGCCATCATTATCGTTCCGATTCCACATTTTTCTCCATGCATACCCTTTCCTGGGGCGACGATGTCCATCGCATGGCTGAAGAGATGTTCTGATCCGCTGCAGGGTCTGCTGCTTCCAGCTATGCCTGCTGCTACGCCAGAGCTGATCAGAGCTTCGACCACCACCCTGACGCTTTCGAGGTTCCTCGTTGAGATAAGATCTGCATCTTCCATTATCAAGTTAGCAGAGAGCAGAGCGAGACTAGCCGAGTACCTGCCGTAATACTCACCGGTTTTGATGTGAGAGAGCTCCCAATCTCTTATTGCAGTCTTCTTGGATATGAGATCTCCGCATCCACTTGTTATGAGCTGCTTGGGTGCCCTCGCTATGAGCTTAGTATCTGCGATTATGGCGATTGGCGGCTTTGCTACTATCGAATATGGTCTGTCCAGCCCTTTGACAGACGCAAAGGGGCTCGATATTCCGTCATGGGAGGCGCTGGTAGGTATGCTGACAAATGGAATCTTTGAAGAGTTGAACGAAGCGAGCTTTGCAATGTCTATTGATTTGCCTCCTCCGACCCCTATGAGGAAACCTGCATGGACCGTCGCTGCGAGTCTTGAGACTCTCTCAACCTCTTGAAAACTTGATGCACCGACAAGATCCCACTTGCATGAGAATCCAGCCAGGTTCAACGATTTGACGAGATCCTCTCCAATTATGCTCTTTACATGCGGCCCGGATAGTACAAGTGTCTGCTTGCCGAGTTCCAGCTCTCCGAGTATCCTTCCGACATCTTTGGCGACATCATCCCCGACTACTACGCGTCTTGGGAGCTCCATAACATGTGCGGGCAATATCTCACGCAAGCGTAGCCAAGCAAAGTCTGCTCGGAAAGTTATTTAAAGGACTTGACTCCACAGATAGAAACGTCAACTTTCTGGTCACCTGCCAACTTGTTCTAGTCAAGGCAGGCGGATCTAAGGTGTTTTGAAAGTTGAACGAGTTGAAAGCTTGTCACAAAATGTATTCCCCCCAAATAATGCCAGAAGCGGAGCAATTGACAGACGAAAGGAAGTGGATGCGCTAAAGTATCATGGAACGACCACCGTTGCGATGACGTGTTCCGACGGCGTCGTACTGTGCACTGATACTAGAGTCACCGCAGGCTATCTCTACATCGCTCACAGGCAAGGGAAAAAGGTTCATAGGATTGACGACCATGTCGGCGTAACAATTGCCGGTACGGTTGCTGAGGCACAGAGCATGATTGACACACTGAAATATTATGCGAACATTTACAAACTCGAAAGCAAAAAGCCTATTCCAATAAGGTCGCTTGGAAGGATCTCGGCAAATATCTTCTTTGCAAACAGGTACTATCCATTCATAGCTGATTTCCTCATCGGCGGATGGGATAGCGAGGATGGAAACGTTATCTATAGTGTTGATTTCTTTGGCGCCCTAACTAGGGAGGATGCTGTTTCTACGGGCAGTGGGTCTCCCGTAGCCTATGGTATAATTGAGGATCAGTACAGAAAGGGTATGAATGCCCAACAGGTGATCCCAATTGCGATACAAGCCGTTACTGCAGCCATCAAGAGAAACGCAGGTACGGGCGATGGGTTTGATGTCGCAGTAATAACAAAAGAGAAAGGATACAGCGAACTCACTCGAGACGAAAAAACGCAACAATTAATGGCGATTACCGGTAGTAGAAGTATAGGTTGACTGAGCGGCAGAGCGCACAGAGCGTAACAAGTGTTATCCTAAATCATATTCCAGCTGAAGCTGAGATCACTAGGGTAGAGTATGAAGGGCCAAGGATCGCCCTATATTCAAAGAATCCGAAATTCCTACAACAAAATAGCTACATAGTTTCAGACGTAGTCAACATGGTGAAACGACGAGTTGTCGTACGAACTGACAAGTCGATCCGAAAAGATGAGCAGGAGGCGCAGGAGATAATCATGCAGAGCGTCTCTGCGGAGTCTGGAGTTGACAAAATTTTCTTTGACGCCGCGATCGGAGAAGCAACCCTCGAAGCAAGGAAGCCGCTACAACTTACGCCAGAGAAGGGGTTCAACCCAATTGAGATAACCGACAAGACCGGATGGAAGATCAGGGTTAGGAAGCTCCCGCACATCCCTTGCCAGAGCATCCAGAACGTTAACTTTGTGCTCGCTCAAAGCGCGACGGAGAGAGCGAGATTCTTCAGAGATGTCGGCGAAAATATTTTCCGGCCCAGACTGAGCCAAGAAGCTGAGGTCAGTATTATGACCCTAGGAGCATTTGAGGAAGTTGGACGCTCGTCAATCATCGTGAGCACGTCTGAAAGCAAACTTTTGCTTGACTGCGGAATCCATCCCGGGTCGAAGAACGCGTGGGACGCGTTTCCTAGACTTGACTGGGCGAACATTGAGCTTGATGAACTAGACGCAGTAATAATCAGTCACGCCCACCTTGATCATACCGGATTTCTACCGGCGTTGTACAAATATGGCTACGATGGACCAGTTTATTGTACCGAACCAACCCTGCCACTAATGACGCTACTTCAGGGAGACATGGTGAAGATTGGTCAGATTGAGGGCGGCAGACTCGTTTACGATCAGCGCGATATTCGAGAGGTAATCAAACACGCAATCACCGTTCCGTATGGTTTGGTTACCGATGTTGCGCCAGATGTGAAGCTTGTTTTCAACAATGCCGGTCACATCCTGGGCTCTGCTACAGTGCATTTGCATGTCGGAGAGGGAGCTCACAACCTCGTTTACACTGGAGATTACAAGTATGGCAAAACACAGCTTCTGGAATCTGCATTCTGGAACTATCCGAGGGTCGAGACGTTGATCACGGAATGCACATACGGCACAAAGGAAGACATTATGCCTTCGAGGGAAGAAGTTGAAAACAACTTCACCAGCTTGGTGAACCAAACTCTGAAGCAAGGTGGAAAAGTGCTGATCCCAGTCC
>JBOGRL010000217.1:0-3458 GCA_050749505.1 Nitrososphaerales archaeon | reverse complement strand
CTATTACACTGACTCGTCTTCCTACCATTCCAACCAGTTCTTCTGAAAATCTTCTATTCCCTATATTCGACAAATCCCTATCAGAACTCTCTCTTTTTTTCCACAAACTCGGAAAGATGTAGCTCTTTCAATTTCGAGTAAATTGCGTTTCTACATAAGATATTAAGTCTTCGCGGGATTGAGAAAGAGTGATTTCAAGAGCTCCAAGAGAACTCTTTTTGGCCCGACTGTGGGATTTTTTGGGTCTGCAACTCCTCCAAAAATCCCAAGAACATCAGACCCCATGATCAGTATATATATGAAAATCGATGATTTGAACCGAATCATTTGGAAAAGAAAATCACAGAAGATTTTCTAGCCGCCCGTAACCCTCAAAGGGGGACACAAGCGGTGAGAGACTAGAAAGAAGCGAGTGTTGGAAACAGAAAAAATGGCTTCACAATTTGCTCCTGCCGAGGTGCGATCGATAATCATTGCTTGGGTTGTCTTATCAGTAGCGATTTCAATTTCGTACATCGCGGGGTTCATCCGGAGTGGCTCTGGTGTCTATGAGATCATGGCAGCTTTCATCGCAACGGCTACCGCCTTCGTTTTCCACGAGATGGGCCATAAATTTGTGGCAATCAGACGGGGTTACGTAGCTCATTTTCAGATGTGGACCTGGGGAATCGCGTTGACACTTATAACCGCAGTTGCTTTTCAGGGGCGCTTCCTGTTCGGCGCGCCGGGTGCGGTGTACATAGCGCCCGCCGCACTTGGTGGTGCATACGGTTACCATGCTTCAAATTACAGGGTTCAAGATCACGAGAATATGATCATCTCCGCCGCGGGTCCTGGAATGAACCTTGCATTCGCGCTATTTTTCTTGAGTTTATTCCTGTTTTCCACGTTTGGTAGTTTTGTTTACTGGGCAGGACTCTTTGGGTTCGAATTGAACGTGGGTTTGGGGTCGTTCAACATGCTTCCGATTCCGCCTCTGGACGGATTCAAAATATTCAAAAATAATATTGGAGCAGCGCTAGCTATAGCGCTTCCGCTGTGGGCGATGTTCGTCTATTTTTTCCTTCTTTAGGAAGGAGAAATAGAAGGTGAATAAGAATTTAGAAAAAAATATGATGTGCAGACTTTGGAATCTGCAACTAGGCATTCCTTGGATGGCTAGCCGAATAGGCTTGAAAGTCCTTCCAAAGCTTGCTCTTCCTTCTTTTCTTCCTGCTTTTCCTCTTCCTTGGGCTTTGCAGCTTGCGCTGGAGCAGCGGAAGGAACCGCAGCTGCAACTGGCATCGCTGCAGCGTTCTTCAACGCCTCGTCAATGTTTACCTCGCCTAAAGCAGAAACAAGAGCTTTAACTCTAATTTCGTCAGGGCTGGCGCCGGCCGCCGAAACCACCTTTTTGACATTGTCCTCGTTAACAGGCTGCTTTAGCTTATGGAGCAAAAGCGCAGCGTAGATGTATTCCATGGGAAATGCAACCGAATAAGTGCCGTTCTTCCGTATATAAGAATTCGGCTGTCACGATTCGCACTTTTTTTGTAATGTATCACTTTCTTTGGGAAACGCTAGCCGAACTGCTTTATCCAAGAGACAACCCTGGACACGCCTTCATCGAAGCTCGCGATCGGTTCAAAACCTAATTTCTTCCTGAGCTTTTCGATGCTGGGGTAGGAGATCTGCGGATCTTTCTCAAACTCAGTCCTCGGGGGAAGAAGCTCCAGCTCTGAGCTTGAATTTGTCATCCTCTTGATTTGCTCCGCAATTTCCCTGATGGACATCTTGTTGCCCGAACCGACATTGAACGCCTCTCCGACCGCCTCATCTTTTGTCAGAATCAGCTCGGCAACCCTTCCGTAGTTCCGGGCGTACGTCGGATCCGTTACGTCCCGCCCAGAGTTGAACAATGGAATTTTCTGATTGGCAAGGCAAGCACGAACGAACCTGGGAACAGCCCTGGTTTGCGGCTCCCACTCTCCGAACAGTAACCAACTTCTGGTTATGGAAGTTTTGAGTTTCTTGTGAGTATGATAACTCCTGACCAGTGTCTCAGAGACGACCTTGCTATAATCGTACGGAAGTCTCGGGTTGAATGGAGTTGCTTCTGTCGCGGGCCGGTCCGCCGGAACTCCATACACGTTAGCGCTGGAGGCATAGACGAAGCGTTCCACACCCTTAAGCGCAGAAAGTTCGAGCATATTCAGCGTTCCGAAGCAATTTACGCGATACGTGCTGTACGGGTCTTCCGTGGTCTTTTTGATGTCTGCGAGCGCCGCGAGATGGATCACGGCGTCGAAATTCTGTTTTGCCAGTGTGTCAAACACGAATGTTCGATCAGCGATGTCACCCTTCAGATCGGCTCCTTCTGTAATATCCAGCCCGATGATTTCAAAACCCTTGCTCTTGAGATAGGAGGAGAGGTGCTTGCCAACAAAACCGTTTATGCCGGTAACCAGAACTCTCAATTTAAGACTCTTCGGCAACTGTGGATTGAAATGGGGTTAAAGAGTTAGCTGGGCGACAAAAGTTTCCTTCTCCTTCGGCAGATCGAAAAAGATTAAAGACTTGGGTGTTACAAACAACGGGCAATATGCCAAAGCCGAAGAAAGGAGAAATTTACGGAACTTTCAACAACGACATGTGCTTTGAGAGAGGTCTTGAAAAGCTAAAGAAAATCAAGGGCCTCGAGATCAACGCTTTGGATAATCACACAATCAAGATAAATCTGAAGAAATACAGCAGCGACTTGGAAGAGGCAGTAAACTATGCGATAAGAAGCTCTAAGGGTTACGTCGAGGTCGATTTGGAAACAATCAACGCAATCAAGGTCAAGAAACAAACGAAGCCGGAATCTGGCGTTCTGGACACTCCATTCTACGGGTGAAAAGCTCCTCTTCACCTAGAGACTAGGGGTTTTCGCGCCCGAACTCCTCTTTGCCGATTTCTTCCTCGCTTTCAACTTGCTGAGCTTCTTCGTTCAGAGCTTTTGCTTCAGCATTGCGGCGTCGCTCAGCTGGCTTCCGATTCTTGTTCGTGGATTTCTTAGACATTGTTCAGGAAGCGTAGCAACTAGGATGGTTAAAACCCTTTAAAAAATTCTAGAGGCAGAGCACTCTCTTGTATCTTTTGAGAATTTTTTGCCTTAAGCCAAAAATTCATTGTCGAAGGGGTCATCCTTGAATTCTACGCTCCCACCTTAAATCCCAAAAAATTGTCAAAAAAGATTCTGGGAGGGGTGAAGACGAAGTCTCAGATGAATGCTTGGTGTTTGAAAATCAGGATCATATTAGGCAAGGACTGTCACATTCGCGACCATCCACGCGTGATACTTGCAGTAGTAGGTGTAGCTGCCGGGAACGATGAATGTATACGAGAAGACTGCACCCTTGAGCATATTTCCGGAATCAAAAGCGGCAGCGCCAGGTGGAACAGATTGAGAAGTCACGGTATGCGGTGCTGTGTCGTTG
>JBOGRL010000216.1:0-1529 GCA_050749505.1 Nitrososphaerales archaeon | reverse complement strand
GCCCAACTCCCCGAGCTCGAAAGAATGCTCACTTCTGTTGATATACCCCATCACTACCAGCGCTTCCATTAATCGTTTCAACCTTGATTCGGGAATCTGAGTGACTTTCGAGATCTCTTCGAGTCTTGCTTTATCCGTTCTCTTGAGATAATCCAGTATGCCAAGTTTTGAACCTGCGTAAATGATTTGCACTTTCCAAAATCCCACCAGATCTCCCATGACCTGGTCAACGAGGGCTTGCTTGGAGAATTTCTGATCTGGTGATAGAGTAGATTGAGAAGTCATAACTAACTGCATAAGATTGATCGTCCCTTTATAGAGATGACAATTCTGCAATCTGAGTCGAAGATATTGTTGAATTTTAAAAATTCAATTTTTAAATAATGAATTTCGTCTCAAAAAGGAAGGCCTCTTCTGCATTGAAGATTCTCCAAGTCATACATGGTTACCCAATGCGGTACAACGCAGGGTCAGAAGTTTACACTCAAACACTCTGCCAGGCTCTTTCAAGGAGGGGACACGAAGTTTCTGTGTTCTGTCGCAAGGAGGATCCATTCCGACCAGACTATGAGATCACTACAGACGTAGACAGCAAGGAACCTAGTATTAGGCTAAGCTTGGTTAACATGCCCAGTAGTCGGGACAGGTATCAGCATGAAGAGGTTGATCGTCATTTCGGCTCCTTGTTGGATGAGATGCGTCCAGAAATTGTGCATGTACAGCACCTGAATCATCTTTCCACTTCGATAGTCCGAGAGGCTGCAAACCGAAACGTTCCGATAGTGTACACTCTCCATGATTATTGGCTGATGTGCCCGCGAGGCCAGTTCGTTCAATTTGGATTGGGGTCGGGTGAATCTTGGAAGCTGTGTGACGGCCAAGACGATCGAAAATGCGCGGTTTCATGCTACTCCAGGTACTTTACAGGCGAGGAGCTTTCAAAGGAGTATGACATTGATTACTGGACTTCCTGGGTTCACGACCGCATGAACCACATCGGAGAGATGGCGAACCTCGTTGACACCTTTATCGCTCCTTCCGAATACTTACTAAGAAAATTCAGAGATGAATTTGGAATTCCAGATAAGAAAATCAAATATTTGGATTACGGCTTTGACCTAACGAGATTAGCGGGCAGACAAAGAGAAAGAGAAAGTGAATTCGTCTTTGGTTATATTGGCACTCACACCCCGCAAAAAGGTATCGACCTATTAGTTGAAGCATTCGGGAAACTGAAAGGCGAGGCAAGGCTGAGAATATGGGGAAGAAGCAACGGACAGATAACTACGGCGCTTAGGGAAAAGGCATCAAAGTTGCCTGGGGAATGCTCGAGCCGGATCGAGTTGTTGCCGGAGTACCAAAATTTAGAGATAGTTCCCGAAGTCTTCAATAAAGTTGATGCCATTGTCGTTCCTTCAATCTGGCTGGAGAATTCCCCCCTAGTAATCCACGAAGCCCAACAGGCCCGAGTTCCAGTCATTACAGCGGATTTGGGTGGATTGTCTGAATATGTTCATCATGAACAAAAC
>JBOGRL010000215.1:0-3194 GCA_050749505.1 Nitrososphaerales archaeon | reverse complement strand
GGACCGTAGATTTCAAAATCGCTGATTCTGCTCTGAGAGCTGCGCGCAGAGATTGCCGAATAAATATCATTCACGGTAGCAGAAGGTTAGAGGGTGAAACTTCTCATATCGGAAGCAGCATCAAGTCGGTGCAAGAGCTAATCAATGACCTGAGCGTTAATTCGAATATCTCTATTCGGAGGGGGATGATTCCATACAGCTTCTGTGCTGTAGACAGGCTTGATGTCGCGATAGAAATTATAAACCCCGGAAATTCAGAATCATTTTTCATCGGAATGGGTTTACAAAACGCGGCGTTGGCCACGAAATTAGGTTCGTATTTTGAAGAAATAGTAAAAACTTCTCGCGATGAATCAATTCAGAACAAGATCAGCCGCGACGAAAATTCGTCCACGAAATCCGTACCGGGTCAAACTAGTCAAGAGGAAAAATCAGTAAGACTAGGTGTTCTGTACAGCGAAATATCTGTCAAAAGAGCGCGTTTGCGCCTCACAGCCCTAAACCTGCGAACCACAGTTCTGCGGTTGCGGGCGACCGGTTCCTGAAGCCCAGGGTTGGTCCTCTCAAAGCACTTTTGTGATGAGGGATAATACTGCCACAGACCCGCACCCACTCGCTTCAGATCCCAGTACAGATCACTTCTTGTGTGTTCAAGCGAATGCTCCAAAACCAGGACTACATAGTCAAACCAATGCGAATAACACTCTACCTGTTTTACTCCTCTTCCGATGCTGTCCGTTTCAGATTTGTACTCAAACGCCCAGTAAAATGAACCCATCCTTGCAGCAACGTCAACCAACGGGTGCTTTGTGCTCCCACAATCGAATTCGCAAGGATACACTGCAAAACCGCGCCTTCGCAGGTGCTCCTTGAACGAGGAATAGCACGCCCGACGCTCTGGCGGCAGCAGAACCTGATTCATCGCGTCTCACCCCCAAAGGAACCGGCGCTAAAACATGTAGACGCCATCCAATCCTTAGCTGGGGTGAAGCGAAAATGACCCCTTTCTAGCCCGCTTCGAGGATGGAGGGGGCTTTGCCCAAAATCTATTGAATTTATTGGTAGTAATCCGGTTAGAGCGTGAGAAGAACCCGTGTTTTGCGCCTAAATGAGAGGCGCGGAGAGTAGTTTGTCAAACAATATTCACATGGCCAAAAATTAGCAATGACCTACATCTCATGATCTCGAAGTAAACATGGCTTACACAACCGGTCAAACATGGGGCGCGTTAAGAAAGACTTGGAAGGCATACAGGATCGCAAAGGTCCAGAACAACAGCATCGACATGAAAAAGTATGCAGAGAGAATCCGCTCTCTTCAGGCAGAGCTTGGAGTCTCTCAGGCATCTTTCCCAGATCTCAATCTGGTGTAAATTAGCAGTCGCTTGCTGATGTTTCGGATCCTATAGATTCGACGCACATCGGGTCTTTGCGGAAAAGCGCGCAAGATCTGGAAAAGTGAAAAGCGCTTCCGAATAAAGGGAGCGCTTTTCGCAATTCCCGTTCTTTTTTTCCTGACCATCTGGTTCTGTTCTGGCAATTATGGGACTCTCTTTGTAGGTCTGCCCCGGAGGTTTTTGACACCGTAATTCAACAGGATGAACGAAATCAAGCACAAATAGCTACACTTTTACGCGTAAATTTCGAGAAAAAACTGCTAATATGGCTCTCCAAAGACAAGAAATCTCCAGAATAAACCGTCAGCTTGTGAGTTGGGTTGATGAAATCGCCAGCAGGACAAGGCCTGATCGAGTAGTCTGGTGTGATGGTTCTGAGGAAGAGTACCACTCTCTGATCAGACAGATGGTTGAACAGGGAGACCTAATCGAGCTAGATCAGCGCGAGTTTCCCAATTGTTACCTTTACAGAAGCGATTCGCGCGATGTTGCAAGAACTGAAGCGTCAACATTCATTTGTACATCCAGCAAGATTGATGCCGGCCCTACAAACAACTGGATGAGCACCAATGCCGCCGAGAAGAAGCTTTGGGAGATATTTGAGGGATGCATGAAGAGAAGAACAATGTACGTGGCGGCGTACCTAATGGGGCCGACTGGTTCACCTTATTCTCAGGTAGGGGTGGAAATTACGGACTCGCCGTATGTTGTGATCAGTCTACGGATAATGACTAGAATGGGCTCTGTCGCCCTAGAACACCTGAAGAGTGGTAGTGAATTCGTGAAAGGCATTCACTCCATGGGTACTATGGATCCGAACCTCAAGCACATTTGCCATTTCCCAGATGCCAAATTGATAATGAGCGTAAACTCAAGTTACGGCGGAAATGCGCTGCTTTCAAAGAAATCCCACTCACTCAGAATAGCTTGCGTTTCAGCCAGAAAGGAGGGTTGGATGGCAGAGCATATGCTGATAGCCGGCGTACAAGATGACAAGGGCAATGTCTCATACATAACAGGCGCGTTTCCGAGCTCGAGCGGCAAGACAAACCTGGCAATGCTCAAACCGCCGCCAAGCTACCCCGGATTCAAGGTAATGACCGTAGGCGACGATATAGCCTGGATACACCTGGGGCGCGATGACGGAAAGCTTTACGCTATCAACCCCGAAGCTGGATTCTTTTGCGTAGCACCTCACACGAATTTGAAGACAAACCCCAACCTCATGGAGACGATAAAGAAGAATACGATATTCACAAACGTGGCTCTCGCCCCTGGGAAAACGCCATGGTGGGAGGGGAAGCAGCCTTTGCCTCCTAATGATTCTTCTCCTTCATTGTTAGATTGGCAGGGCAGAGAATGGAAGCCGGGAGGAGATCCAGCTGCGCATCCTAATTCAAGATTCACGGTGTCCATTTCACAATACCCAAGCCTTTCTCCAAAGTATGAGGATCCCTCAGGGGTTCCGATATCTGCGATCCTCTTTGGTGGAAGGAGGGCATCACTCGTTCCTCTCGTCTACGAGGCATTCAGCTGGGAGCACGGTGTGCTAATCGGTGCGATGATGAAGGTGGAAACGACAGCCGCGGCAGAAGGAGCAGTCGGCGTGCTTAGAAACGACCCCATGGCTATGACGCCGTTTTGCGGCTACAACATGGCAGATTACTTCCAGCACTGGCTTAGCTTTGCATCGAAAAGCAAGAACCTTCCAAAGATATTCCAAGTGAACTGGTTCAGGATGGGGAAGGACAAAAAATTCCTGTGGCCGGGGTACGGGGAAAACATAAGGGTACTAAAG
>JBOGRL010000214.1:0-4389 GCA_050749505.1 Nitrososphaerales archaeon | reverse complement strand
AAACAACATAGTCCTTGTCGAGAAAATAAATTTCGGGAATGTGGATGAAGCGTTTCAAAAGGCACCAAAGATAATAAATCTTGATCTGCTGAACCAAAGAATAGCGCCTGCGCCCATTGAGCCCAGGGGTTCTATTGCTTATTACGATGAATGTGTTGAGGTGCTCAATCTTTGGATATCATCGCAGGGCCCATTTCAAATTAGATCTGAAATTGCAGAGAAACTCGAGCTTCCAGAAAACCGGGTGCGCGTACATGTCCCTGATGTAGGCGGCGGGTTTGGTGCAAAACTTTCGTCTTATTCTGAGGACATACTTGTCTGTCTCGCGGCGATCAGGCTGAAGCAGCCCGTGAAATGGGTTGAAAATAGATCTGAAAACCTCTCGTCGATGACCCACGGGAGGGGTCAGGTTCAGCACGCAGAGTTGGCTTCAACAGAGCAGGGACGAATACTAGGACTGAAGGTACGTTTGATAGGAGATTCTGGTGCCTACCTGACCGATGGGTCTTCAGATGCAACTTTTACTTTAAAGATGTGTCCCGCTCAATATGTCATACCAGCATACAGCGGGGAGGCGCACATTGCCCTAACTAATAAGGTACCACATGATGCATACCGCGGCGCCTCGAGGCCTGAAGCAATCTATCTTATGGAGCGCGCAATAGACGAACTTGCGCGCTCTCTTGGAATCGACCCGGCTGAAGTAAGGCTCAGAAATTTCATTCCTAGAGAAGATTTCCCTTTCAAAAATGCGGGCGGTCTGAAATATGACACGGGTGACTACGCTTTTAATCTGAGAAAAGCTTTGGATCTTTCAAATTATGACAAATGGAGGCAAGAGCAAAAAAGAGCTCGCGCGATTGGAAGATTGATCGGGATTGGATTAGCTACTTATGTGGAGATTTGTGCTTTTGGGCCTGACTTTCCACAAACTGCCGTTGTCTCTGTAGGCCGAGACGGAAGAGTTACAGTAATCTCTGGAACTTCACCTCATGGGCAGGGTCATGAAACTCCGCTTGCTCAAATCGTAGCTGAGAAACTTGGAGTTTCGCTCGATGATATCTACGTGACATACGGTGATACCGCTTTGCTTCCTTGGGGAACGTTTACGGCGGGCAGTAGGTCAGCTGCGCTAGGGGGGTCAGCCGTATTGATGTGTACTGAGAAGATAAGGGACAAGATGGCAGGAATTGCTTCAAGTGTTCTTGATATTTCACCGGAGGAAGATCTGGTGTTTGAAGACGGGCAGATATTCCCCAAGTCTGCCCCAAGTGATCCGAAGAGAAGACTCCCGTTCAAGGTCGTTGCTTCGTACGCTTACGAACCCGAGAAACTGCCAGCCGGGATGGAACCAGTACTTTGTGCCTTCAGCTGTTTTGCGCCTCCGAGCAATACCTTCCCATTTGGAACCCATATCGCAGTTGTGGAAATAGAAACGGAAACGGGAAGAATCAACATTCTTGATTACCTCTCTGTTGATGATTGCGGCAGGGCGCTGAATCCAATGATTGTTGAGGGGCAGATACACGGCGGAATCGCACAAGGCCTGGGTCAGGCTCTTCTGGAGAACATAACCTACGACGAGAACGGTCAATTATTAACCGCGAGCTTTCTTGACTATCAGATTCCCACTTCGAGGGATATTCCAGATCTCCGATCTTTCAGAACAGAAACTCCAACTTTTGCAAACCCACTCGGAATCAAGGGCGTCGGCGAAGCAGGGACGATTGCAGCCACGCCGGCTATTGCAAACGCCGTGAATGACGCCTTGTATCCGCTAGGAGTAAGGCTGGAGAAGATGCCGTTTTCACTTGATTACGTACGTAAGCTGATCAAGGAAAGGGCAAACAAATGATATCAGTAACGTCCGCAAGTAAATCAGACTTTATCCGAAAGTTTTTGTAAAAACCAGAAGGGATGAGTATCAAGAAATTGGCTACCCTGATCGGGTCTGAACTTTCGCCAAAAATCCTGTCAAAGTTGAAGCAAGAGTCTAGAGAAAACTCAAAAGAGGTGATTCTTCTATCGACAGTTGATGAACAAGGTTTCCCAAACGTCGCTCTTCTGAGCTATTTGGATATTACACCTATTTCGCCAAAAATGATCTTGCTTGCAATCGGAGAAAAATCATCCTCGAAGGAAAACATGCTACGAAGTAAGAGGGGTACGCTCGTTCTGTGGGGAGGAAAAAAATTGGGCATGTTTTATGTCAAAGGAAAGACAAAACTTGTGAAAAGAAAACTGGGCACAGTAGTCGAGGGGTTTACTTGCAGCGCCATTTCCCTAACTGTCGAAAAAGTTAGCCAAGACTATAGTCCGGTGGCAGAGATTCTATCGACTATCACCTACGATACGTCGCAAACAAACCCAGCGCATCTTGAGCTTTTGCGAGAGTTGAAGAAACTTGCAAACTCGATTTAGGATTGTTTAGATGAATCTCTAGCGTACTGTCTGTGAAATACTTTGATGTGTCTTGAAAGTTGTGTTTCTCCATTTACCAACGGCAGGTTTCTCGGGAATGTGCCCTTGCAGTACGCACATGGATCAACATCACGACTTCCTTCGGGGGCAGGTTCTTTAGACTGTGACAAATTCAAAAAGAGTGTCCGGATCTGGGTTATTTGAATTTTTTTCTAATCGAGGCCGTTGGCTCGCTCCCGCTCGGCAGTCTCACGGTAGGATATCTTCTCGGAGGGTATCATGCGTCGAATTTTCCATTCGACCCGATTAGCCTAGCTTAGCTGATAAAAGGAGGTCGCTGCTGTTACTCTATTTCAAAAAGGCATTCCTTTGTAGTCCTTATGCACTTTTTAGTGAATTAACGCTTTCAACCATTTGAACTATATCAAGAAGGAAAATCGAGGATGCCCAAAAAGGAATCAAATGTTTTTGTACAGACCGAATTTGGGAGCATTTTTGCAGTACGAAGAAATTCTCAGTGCTGCTTTTCTGTCTTGCCTCCAAATAGAGCTTGGATGTTTCGCTCCACAATAAATCTTGCCTTCCATTTCTCTGTCCCTTCGGTTTCAAAGCAGGATCTAATCTGCTGGATGTCTGCGGTTGTCGGTACAATAGTGAGCAATTTTTTTAACACTTCGCGGAGATAAGCTGAGAATTCCAAGACCTGCTTTTTTCTAGAAATGTCTCCGTGCCCGGGAAGGAATTTATCATAGGTCTCAAAGTCTAGGTCGTCCAGCGTGTCCAGCCACCCATCTAGGTTTGCGTCCTCCATGTTGGGAAAGAACGAATTCAATATTGTATCACCAGCAAACACCGCGTTTTTCTTTGGCATAAGTAAAATGGTATCTCCAAGAGTGTGAGCTCCAACTGGCGGATGACTGAAAACGAAATCAATACCTTCGAGCTTTATTTTCAGACCCGTGTCCGGATACGTGACGTTTGGAGAGCAGATTTTCACTGATGATAGTAGCGATCCTAGCTTCTCGTCCATTTTCTTGTAGTACTCGAGTCTCTCCTGACCGAATTTGACAATCTTGTCTTTGCAAATCGCATGCGATATTATTCTTAGTCCGCTTGTTGAGTATTTCTTCTCAAAGTAATAGTTACCAAAGACATGATCGGAATGATCATGGCTGTTTACCAAATACCTGACCTTCTTATCTGTGAGACTCGTTATCGCCGTTTCCAAAAACGCCGCGGTCTTTGAGGAAAAACCCGAGTCAAATACCAGAACCGAGTCCTCGAGAATAACGAACCCTTGATTTGCACCGAATCCTCCGCGGATAGAATCATCCTGAGCGCAGATGACTCCGTAAACATCTTGTGCGATCTCTTCTAGCCGGTAGCCCAGATCGTCTTTGATTCCTCGCAAGATTTAGAGCCACGCGCGAAGCTAGGCGGTCGAGTTATAGTTTACTTTGTAGACCAAAACTGCTGTAACCAAGCCTTGGGCACTTCCCGGAAGGCTCGACGACTCAAATGCGAGCTGGAAGGGCGCAGATACATTGCCAGCCGGATATTTCATTTGATAATTGTAGAGCTCAGTATATCCCGCAGATATCCCGGATGCTCCGTTTTGCTGTTGAGTCGCGCTGTACCCGTTTTGTTGCGACCCACTAACGGGGTTATAGAACAGCCCTTGGGATTGATACGGGATCAATTGCCCCAGAGTGGAGTTTTGCCAGAAGTAGGGCGTTGGAGTAAAGTCGTCAGGTTGCATTAATGCAGTCGGCCCTCCGGTCTCTCGTAAGCAACCGCAGGTTACATTTCCAATCCTCATGAACCATTGTTTCTTTGATTCATCGCCACCTCCTGGTGATGGATACGGCGTGGGTACTGTCAACATATAGTACAACTGGCTAGAGCCAGAAGAGGAGGAAGGCGCGAACCTGTAACCTGCGATAAATATGGCTACATACTGCGGACCAT
>JBOGRL010000213.1:0-2709 GCA_050749505.1 Nitrososphaerales archaeon | reverse complement strand
GAGTTTAGCCGATCGCAACTTTACCACTTGGTGACTTTACCGTAAGTACGGTCTTAAGAGTTATGTCTCCAGAACCTACTCTCTGTCCGTGTCCGCGCCCCCATTCTTACTGAAAGAGATAAAGGCTTGAATGAAAGGTAAG
This sequence comes from Nitrososphaerales archaeon, assembly GCA_050749505.1. Lineage (GTDB taxonomy): Archaea > Thermoproteota > Nitrososphaeria > Nitrososphaerales > CADDZS01 > DATLTL01. Next base: position 2,567 of record JBOGRL010000213.1, on the reverse strand, counting down.
TGGCCGGAATTTGACGGTCATCAAGAACATGGGATTCGGTCGATGCTCCGTCGCCTACAGCTTCTCATTGTTCATCAGCCCTCAACGAGAAAGTAGCACCTCATAGATATTGACCACCAACGTTCAGACAAGCCTGGGCTTGTCTGAAGGCCGTCTGTCCATTCGGATCATTTTTGGAGCATTGCGGCTCGGTCTGAGATATATGAGAAATTCAATGAGCCGGTGAGTACGCCCATCTCGCCAAGATCACAAGGATATGATACAAATTTCGGTTTTGCTTCGCAGAGTAAGAGTACCGAACCTAAAGTTTGACGCTCTGCCTGGGATTTGAGCCGTCATCGCCCTTTGTAACTGACCAGTGGCCCTAGATTTCTGCGAATATTGTGGATCTTGCAAAGTGCTCTGTCAATAGAACTAGAGCGGTTTGAGCCCAGGACAGTCCGTTTTGGTGTACTAGAAGTTGACCCGAATTTGCTTAACTGTAGCACATGAAACCCAGTCGGTCCATCTCCCGGTTTATTCTCTTGCAGAGTTCAAATCTGGACGCGCAGTTGCATTCCAATGCTGAATGATGAGGAGACGCTTGAGAAGTCAGTTTTGCAAACAGACCAATCTTCCTAATTTCGCGAAAGAAAGCGACCTGCCCTAAAAATCCGGGTATGTAGGATTATGACCCAATTTTTATAAAATTGTGCAATATCAGCATTGAGTTTGTTTTCAAAAAATCCACAACGCGCATTTTCGCAAAAAATGAATCCAAATCCATAGTTACAGTTCCGGCGAATCAGACTGCGCTCAATTTTTCAGTATTCTGACTCAGCCTGTAGCTCATAAGGACGCGCGATACGGAGCAACATTTTGTTCCACTGCAAGTTTGAATGCTCCAACCTCCGATGAGCGATCAAAGGCTTCTTCACAACGACACAAGCGCGACGACAACCTCGTGACTCAAGGGATCACATTTTCTGAACGATTCTTCATTTACAATTGTGTTATTACACTTTTTTAGCCACCACTGGCTTTATCTGGCAGAACAAATGACACTTTTTCACTAGACAGACTGAACTTGCGAGCCGCAGCATCTTGAATCCTGTGAGGGTTGAGCTTTCGAAATGAAAGAAGCGATTCGATCAAAACCCGGCGATGAGATTGAGACGTTTGTACGCTGGACGATCCTTTCGGTCACCACATTGAGCTCATTCATGGTTGCCGTTGACTCAAACATAGTTACCATAGCACTTCCGGTCATGGGCGCTGAGCTTTCTTCAGGAGTGTCGCTTCTTGGCTGGATAATAACTGGATACATACTAACCACCGCAGCGCTGCTTTTGCAGTTCGGAAAGATCGGTGACAAATATGGGAGGAAGAGGATATACTTGATTGGGTTTGCGATTTTTGGAATTGCTTCAGCGCTGTGCGGACTCAGCCAGAATGTTTACGAATTGATAGCCTTCAGGCTGGTCCAAGGTGCGGGGGCGGCTGCGCTCGGCGCAACCTCATACCCGTTGATCTTCGAATCGTTCCCAGCGAGGCAGCGCGGGGCTGCAATGGGAATAAATTCCATCGCGTGGGCTGTCGGGGCCGTCGCAGGCCCAGTCGCCGGCGGATTCTTGGTTTCGATTGACTGGCGGCTGATATTCTACATCAACGTGCCCATCGCCGCTGCGGCAGTACTTATAGGAATGAGAAGGATTCCAGCGAGGCTTGATCAGGGCTCCCCCAGCGTCAGGCGAATAAACCCTCTGAGCTCGCTGCTACTTGCCTTCACCGTAGCCCTCTTGCTCATCTGGCTGACGTTCTTTAATTATCTTTTTGCAATCATCGGCGCGGTAGGACTCGCTGCGCTTTTCATTTCTGAGAGGAGATCAGGAAATCCTCTTCTGAACAGAGAACTTACAAAGAGCAAGGGGTTTATTTACACGGTTGCCTCATTGGCAGTGACAAACCTGGGAATTTTGGGCATTCCATTTGCCCTAACATTCTACTATCAACTAGTTGTGCGTGCCTCACCCATTATGACAGGACTGTTTATCGTGCCCTTGTCGATAGCATCAGTGCTCTCAAACCCCATTGCTGGCAAGCTTTTTGATAGAATGAAGACTTCTGCTGCCTTGAGCATGATAGGGACTGGAATCGATGGAGTTGCGACGATTGCTCTGAGTATTGCGGTACTTTCTCAAACAACGTCTTTGTACATTGACGTGCTGCTTGCGGTAATTGGAATCGGGAGTGGTTTCGTCTGGACGCCTCTGGTTGGAAACGCATTGAAATTTGCGAAACCCGAGCTTCGTGGCGTGGCAAACGGAACGTCGTTTACTCTTGTGAATCTAGGGTTTGCGGCGAGTATCGCAATACTTGTCGCTGTCTCTGCCACGTTCCTCCCGCAGTCTGTTGTTTCGCACGTTTACTTTGGGAACTTCATCGGATTGTCTATTCCACAGATTACACTGCTCAACCATGGAATAGCCCGTAGTATTCTCGTTCTCGGCATAATCGACCTGCTTGCACTTCCGTTGCTAGCTGTTGTTCTAAGACAACAACGCAAATCTTTCTGATGCTTTCATGAG
>JBOGRL010000212.1:0-2904 GCA_050749505.1 Nitrososphaerales archaeon | reverse complement strand
GTGAAATAAAGTCGATCAGGAGAAACATTGCTAGAACATTGACTGCGATGACTACCAGAAAAAGAGTCAGAGCCAAAAATGAAACAATTGGTGAAAAATCGTCAGTGGAGGTAACTGCCTAGAAAAGCCCTCTTGGAAAAGTTGATTCAAAATGTCGTTTGAGCGCGACCTTTCAGCGCTAGCGTCAATTTTTGAGCTTTTCATGGCATTTTCTTGTTGAAGTGGTTCGAATGTATAGTGGTATGTTGATCGGAAAGAAGGTACAAGTTGCAATGTCTCCTAACAAGTCTCTGATCGGATTTTTGGGGGTGATCGCCGATGAAACGGAGAATCTGGTCATTCTCCAGACTAGTATTGGAAAGCTCGTAAAAATTCCAAAATCTGTTATAACTTTGGACGTCATTGCTTTTGCTGATGACAAAATTCGCGTCACCATTCAGGGTTCGAATTTGATCGGAACGCCCGCGGAGAGAATCAAAGGTTAAGAAGGCAGGAGTGCAAAATTTTGGCAGATTCAAGAAATATAGGATTAGATGTAAAGGCGCCAGAAAGGCAGTGTGAAGACCCTAACTGTCCGTTTCACGGTACCGTACGAGTTAGGGGCAAACTCCTGACTGGCAGAGTCGTCAGTGTTTCTGCAAGAAATATGGCGGTTGTCCAAAGAGAATCGACTAAATACAACAACAAGTACATGCGATACCTGAAGAAACGCCACAGGCTGCACTCACATATTTCGCCGTGCTTGGATCTAAAGCTCGGTGATATTGCTACTGTCGCTGAGTGCAGGCCGATTTCAAAGACAGTTTCATTCGTGGTCGTTGGAAGAGAGGCCAGCGTATAACCAAACATCTCTGGGTAACGAGAGTTAGGATAGAAAAAAATGTCGACAAAATCGAGAGCAGTCTCTGCAAAGGGAGTCTCCGAATTCAAGCTTTACATTACAAGAGCAATTCCAAATAATGCAATCATTACTTGTGCAGATAATACGGGAGCCAAAACGCTTCGCGTTGTCAATGTTACGCGTTATCACGGTAGATTGAAACGAGTACCTGCGGCGTCGGTAGGAGATCACATAACCGTCGTTGTTAAACGAGGGCCTCCAGAGCTTCGAAAGCAAACGTTTGGTGCAGTAATCATCCGCCAAAAATATCCAGTTAGAAGAATCAGCGGACAAAGGATAATGTTCGAAGATAATGCAGCCGTCATCATTACTCCTGAAGGGGATCTCAAAGGAACCGACATCAAGGGCCCTGTTGCGGCAGAGGCGGCAGAGAGATGGCCGAGGATTGCAAACCTCGCGACAATGATTGTGTAGCTAGAATCGAGTGGATCATGAGTTGAAATTAATTCGAAGTTCATCTAAACCTGTTAAAGTCAGAAAGCAGCTTTCTAATAACCCAGCTCGGGACAAGAGCGCAAGCATGCTGAGAGCTGCTCTTTCTTCTGATCTGAAGTCCAGGTATGGAAGGAATTCCACCCGAATCAGAACCGGAGACAGCGTAAAGTTGATCAGAGGAGAGTATTCTGGGGTTGAGGGAAAGGTTGAGAAAGTCTTTCCAAGCGAAGGAAGGTTGACAATCGAGGGCGTGACGAGAGAAAAAATTGCGGGTGGAACCACTAAAATAAGAATTCATTCCTCGAATGTTGTTGTGACTGCTGTTACTCTTGACGACAAATTCCGCCGGCGAAAGCTTGAAGGAACTTCGTGATTTTTGGGGCTTGATTTAGAATGGCAAAGAAAAGCGGCAGTCTCAAGGTAAAGCGGACAACTGTGCCAGCGTTCTGGCAAATAACGAGAAAGGACAAACGGTTTGTGGTACGGACATCGCCAGGCCCTCATCCAAAAACTTATAGCTATCCTTTGCTTATAGTCCTGAGAGATATTATTGGTCTAGCAAAGACGAGACGGGAAGCACTTTCAGTCCTAAACGAGGGCAAAATTAGAGTTGATGGAAGAGTAGTCAGATCCGAAGGATTCCCCGTCGGCTTGATGGATGTTATTGATGTTCCAGACATTGGCAAGTCGTACAGAATGGTCCCGACTTATGGTCGATTGGTGCCTGTAGAAATTACTCAACATGAAAAGGATCTCAAACTTTGCATGGTCAAGTCGAAGAAAACTCTCCGGGGTGCGAAGATAGGTTACGGCCTTCACGATGGACGCATGATATTCCCTGAGGCAGAAGTCGACATCAAACCAGGCGATGCTTGTGTAATTAAGGTCCCAACGCAAGAGTTTCAAGCTAGTTTCAGGTTAAACAAGGGCGGGCTAGCCCTTTTGATAAAGGGTGAGCGCTCAGGCGAGGTAGCCACAGTAGAATATGTGAAACAGGGTACTTACTCTAGAGGTTCAATAGCGACGATCAGATTTGCAGACGGGGCGACATCTGAGCTTACAACTTCAGTTCTCCTTCCCCTGGGGAAACAACAGCCCGAGCTCACAATATCAAAGATGGGCGCTTCATGATTTTTTTGGAGGAAGAACATTAAGAAATGAGCGAAACAACCACAGTTCAAGAAAAGCAGGAAGCAGCTCCTTTGCAAGATATGCGGAGCGTTAGAATTGGCAAGGTCGTTCTTAACATAGGGGTTGGTCGCTCGGGGGAAGCTGTAGAGCGGGCTCGCAGAGTCATCGAGGATCTTGTGAAGCAAAAGGCCAGTTTCCGCAAGGCGAAGAAATCAATCAGAGATTTTGGAGTTCACAAAGGCGAGCCCATTGGTATGATGGTTACAGTAAGGGGTAAAAAGGCGCCGGAAATATTGAAACTGCTTTTGCAGGGCAGAGAAAACAGGATTCCTTCGACGTCATTTGATGACTTTGGTAACTGCTCTTTCGGAATAAAGGAACACATTGAGATTCCAGGAGTGAGGTACAGTCCCGAGATTGGTATCTTTGGAATGAAT
>JBOGRL010000211.1:0-5216 GCA_050749505.1 Nitrososphaerales archaeon | reverse complement strand
GCCAAAGCACTGTTTGCTTCCCTAGTTTCAACTTGGCACAAGACAACGTGCTCCCCCCCTCTCCGAGGTAGCCGATTCTTGAAACGATTGTTGACTTCAATTTGCCCTCCGCTCGCGTTTTTGCTTTCACTTTGCATTCCAGATTCAGCTCATTGATTTTCTTCCTTATGACTGAAATTTGTTAATCCGACAGCCATATTTCGTTAACCCTACCTTTCTCAGCTGCATGTCCTTTCGCGACTTCTTCGAGTAGCTTGCTTACATCCCTCTCACGTACCTACCCATTCTCGAAGATATCGTGCGATGTCTTTGAGTGTCGCTTTCAATCGCTCATTGTTTGTTTATGTCTTCGATTGCGCTTCGTTGCTTTCACTCCTTACTGCTTTCTTCATCGTTCCTTCGTTTTGAGGAATTTCAATTTGATTCATGTTTCCTCGCAGTCGAGTGTTACACCAGAAGTTTGAAGTCAGTCTACTCTTCGGCCATACTAACTTTGTGCTTTTTCTCACTCGCAGACTTGAATCTTGTTCAAAGTGAACTGCCAAAGCCTCGAATCCCTTAATTCCTAGCAACAGCTCCGGCACAGATCCTCAGGTCACAACGATCTGCTATTGTAGTCATTTTGCAAAGCATCGGAATACTTTGCCCATATTTCCTTGATGCGCCTTGTCTGAGAATCAGCAGTTTCTGCTTTCTCTGGGTTCTTCCATTTGTTCTTGAAGGTAAGTTGCAGGAGTGTGCTTTCCTTTGTCAATCGTTCGAGCTTATAGTCTGCTGTTTCACTTCTCTCAGACTCGTACATCTCAAGGTGCCAAGAATCTGGCGGTTTCAGAGTGACTATGTTTGCCGTAACTCGCAATCTACCGCCATCGTCATTCCAAGTCTGCGCAAAAATTACTCTCTTGCTTGACTTTGCGAGTATGTGCCTCTGTCTAACCGACCCGATTAGTTTCGGGTCATCTTCAGCAAAATCCGTGCTCCATTCGAAGACGAACTTCAGGGGGGCGTTGATCTCGACGTTCAAACGCATAGTTTGCAGGAGATGCGGCAAATTTTCTCACTCTCTGAGCTTGAAACTGCTGCGAAAATAAGATTATTGCAGCCTCCGGGAAAAGGTTATGCGCTCTTGATTTTGAGATAGGGATGGAAAAAGAGATGGAGAGTCGGATTTGAACCTCAAAGCTTTTGTTTTCGACATCGACGGGACAATTTGCGATTACGAGGGTGTTTTGAACCTGGAAGCCGCACACTCGATCCGGTGGCTCCGGAGGACGGGGTACGAGGTCTTTCTAGCTTCGGGGAGGGGTCCCTGGGATACGTTTTACCTTGGAGTTTTCCTGGCTTGTTCAAAGGTAGCAGTTTGCGAGAACGGCGGGATACTCATGACCTCGCCCACAGATATGAAGATCTATAGCGACAAGTCAAAGAGCTTGGAGGCATACGACGTGCTTTGCAAAAACTTCCCCGACGTGAGAGTAAAGCCGGTGAGCGCAAGGTTGACGGAAGTCGTTTTGCTCAGAACTTTCAATCCCGCCGATGGACAAAGAGTAATAGACCAAAGCAATATCCCCGTTTCCATCAATGACAGTAAATTTGCGTTGCACTTGACAAAAAGGGGAGTGAACAAGTCGCTTGCGCTTAGCGAGGCCCTCAAGTACCTGAACCTTGATCCGAAACAAGTTGCGGTGGTTGGGGACAGCGAGACTGATGTCCCAATGTTTGATCTTTGCGGTTACAGCGCAGCGGTCGCGAATGCTTCAGAAGCTGTAAAGTCAAAAGCTAGTTATGCGTGCAAAGGTGAAGTAGGAGACGGCACCGTGGAAGCTATCGCGCACATCATTGATGAAATGGCTCACCGGTAGCGCGTCAACGTGTTGAGTCTTTGAGAAAAAAAGTTGAGATGGGGAAAGAATTTCTTTGAGCTTTCGCGATTTTGTGGATGAAGCAAGCTACCTGACCCGGGAAGCTTGCAACTCTCTTGGCTACGAAGTTCCTGCCTCGCTGGATTGGGACATTCCTCCATCCAAGGAACTTGGAGACGCTTCATTTCGGGTCGGTTATCAACTAACCAAAACCGCGAGGAAGAGTCCCGCACAGATTGCAGGCGAAATTGCAGGGCAGATTGAAGGCGACTATGCCAAGAAGAAGCAGTATGTGTCCTCGGCCGAGGGACATCCATCCGGATTCCTGAATTTCAGGTTTAACAAGTCAGTGTTATTTTCCGCCGTGTTGAACAGAGCCACGACCATGGGCTATGGTGCGCTCAACATTGGAAAAGGACAGAGAGTGCTTATCGAACATACCTCCGTGAATCCGAACAAGGCCCTTCATGTGGGCCATTTGAGGAATGTGGCTTTGGGTGACTCGATTCGGAGAATATTCCAGTTTACAAATTACGACGTAAAAGTACTGAATTACATCGACGATTCAGGTCTCCAGGTTGCCGACGTCTTGGTGGGAATAAAGTATCTTGGATTTTCCAAAGAAAATTCAATCAAGAAATTTGATCATTATGCTGGAGATGACATCTATGTCGTCGTGAACAAAAGATACGAGACTGATCCTTCACTCGCAGAAAAAAGACGGGTAATATTGAAAGGCATTGAGGAGCACGACAAAGATATATTCTCTCTAGCTTCAGAGATCACAGAAAAAATCCTGGTCGAACAGCTGAAAACTTGCTGGCGGTTCAACGCATCTTACGATTTGCTCGTTTTTGAATCAGACATCATCTCTTCCAGACTCTGGGAGGATGCTTTCCAGGCATTGAAAACAAATGGAATAGCGAAACTTGAAACCGTCGGAACTTTTGAGGGCTGCTGGGTAGTTACCATCAAAGGCGAAAAGGAAGGAGAGGACAAGGTTCTCGTGAGGAGCGACGGAACAGCCACGTACGTTGCGAAGGATATTCCGTTTGCCGCACTAAAGGTCGGAGTAATTTCTGACAGATTCACCTATGACAGATACGCGAAAGAGCCCGACGGGCACCAGGTCTGGAGGACAAACGCGTCAAAGGGTGGAGAGCCCTTGTCGCCGGTGAAGTGGGGTGCTGATAAGAGCATCACCGCGATAGGTTCGGAGCAATCAAGGCTCCAGAGGGTCATACTACGCGTGCTCGAGCAGCTCGCCAGAACGGACATGTCAGGAAAATACATTCATCTCGGATATTCGCTGATGTCGCTCAGCCCAAAGACTGTGGCGTCGCTTATGGGTGAGGATCACAAAGGAAATCCAGAAGAACCAGAGAAATCCTCAGGGGTCAGAATGTCCGGAAGAAGGGGGCTCTACGTCAACGCTGATGACGTGTTTGATGCTGTAAAAAAATCCGCGCTTGAAGAAACGAGAAAAAGAAACCCGGATGGCAAGGACGAATGGTTAGACTATGTGTCAGACAAAATCGCGATATCAGCGGTCAGGTTTAGCCTCCTGAAGCAGGATCTTGACAAGACGATTACGTTTGATCTTGAGGAGTCTCTAAAACTCATGGGCGAAACTGGTCCATACATGCTCTATACTTACGCGAGGGCAAATAGCATCCTCTCAAAGGTCGGGGAGGCAAAGCCCAAAAAAATCAATGCGAGTCTCTTGAGTTCTGAAACCGAGGCAGATTTGATGTCGCTCATCTCAAAGTTTGATCTTTTTGTCGAAAAGTCGGTCAAAATGCTCGCTCCAAAATGGATCGCTCACTATTCCTTCGAGCTGTGCGAAGCTTTCAACAAGTTCTATGAGAAAAATCGAGTAATCCAGGTGGAAAATGAAGAAATCAGAGCCTCGCGAATCGAGCTGGTTAGAGCATTCCAGCATGTTTTGAAACGATCGCTCGACTTGCTCGGAATCGATTGTCTGCCGAAGATCTAGCTTTCTATAGAGAGCGTAGCAACGGCATGGCGGTTTCAACCGCCATACCAGGTCTCACGTTTGCGCTATCTTTCAGAGTTAATTCGAGCGCGCCGAGCAATGCCAGTACATCAGTCGAAGAAATATTTCCAAAGTGCCCCACCCTCAGCATCGTTTCCTTGTAATCACCAAACCCGAGGGAGACGTGAATGCCGTAGCGTGTCCGAAGCGTCTGCTGGATTTCTGCCGATCTCCCCTTCGGGACGTAGAACGCGGTCACAGTAGGGGATCTGCTCTCCTCGTCGGCCGCGGGCATTAGATCCAAAACCTCCAGACCGGCCCTGAAGGCTTCGGCTAGCACTTTATGCCTCTTCCACCGGTTTTCGATTCCTTCTTCCTTTACCTGAATCAGTGCTTCTCTCAACGCTAGCATAACCTGGACTGCGGGCGTACTCAGGTAAATCTTTGGGTCATCCATGATGGGTTTCCACCTGAGCAGATTCAAATAGTATGAAGCAATCGGAGTCTTTCTCTTTTGCATGAGATCGAACGCGTTTCTGGACACTGCGAGCAGCGTCGCACCCGGAGGAGCAGCAATTGCCTTTTGTGAGCCGGTGAGCACAATGTCAGCATGGAGCGAGTCGAATGTTAGCGGAGCGCCGCCAATTCCACAGACAGAGTCGCAAACCGAGAGAACCCCACTGTCCCGAGCTATCTCGCACAATTTTTCCGGGTCGTTCATCACCGAAGTCGAGGTGTCGATATGCGTAAAGAAGAGTGCCTTGAAACCCCCTTTCTTTAATGTAGAGTCAACCAGGTCGTAGTCTACGTGGCTACCCATTTGGGATGTCAATTTCTCGACCTTGGCACCGTGAATTTCAAGCATCATGCTGAAACGCTGACCAAAATGGCCTGTCTCAATCGATAGAACCTTGTCCCCTTGTTCGAGCAATGATACGACGGAGGTTTCCATACCAATAGAGCCCGCGCCTGTAAACACGTACTGCAATCCTTCGCGGTTTACGAATGCATACCGCGCTAGATCGAGCAATTCCTTGAAAGCATTGTAGAATTCAGGGGCGACATGGCTCTGCTGGGGTCTGGACATTATCTCGCGCACTCTGGAGGTGAGTGTAGTCGGGCCTGGGATTAGCAGGCGCTCGTCTGCGTCTATCAACTTGGTTATGAGAAATCATGATTGCGATACGAATTAAGAGTATCGTTTTTTCGAGGCAGATCTGCGGAAAACAAAACTATTCAGGATTCCGAGCGGTTGAGTTCGCAGAGTCTTTAACTGCCTTGTTGCACTATATCCGATTTTCTTCTCTTGTGTTCATCCTCCCTCTTCAGACGAGGCGGGTTTCTTTCATTGGATGACT
>JBOGRL010000210.1:0-3972 GCA_050749505.1 Nitrososphaerales archaeon | reverse complement strand
AATAATGCAAGGAATAGAGATAATCAAAAATCGTAAGCAAGGTTCTTGCTTCATCTTTCCCTCTTTGCTTTTTCAACCTGTTTTTTCAAGAGTTCAAACTCATTTTCAGGTAGCGAGTCCAGTTTTTCGTATATCGCAGAGTACGCGGTCTCTCCAAACGCGTCTGTAAGTCTATCCAGCGCTGATTCAACCATCTTGCGCTTTAGCCGCTCGTTCTTTCCGAGCGAAAAGAGATATTTTGTTCCGCCTGGCCCGGGAACAGGCCTTCTTTTTAGGAGTCTTTTCTTATGTAATCTATCAAGAGTCGTGCTAACAGTTGTATATGCAATCTGCCGTTTGTTTTGAAGCACTTCCATGACATCAGAGGCCGTTGCCTGCCCTTTTTCTTTCACGACCTCCAAAACATCGGATTCCAGCTCGCCTATGATTTCCAGTTCCTGCAACACCCCAAACAAGCAATGAAATACCACTATTTCCTACCGCAGTAGTAGAAAAGCATTACCGAGAGCGCATTTTAACGCCCTCCGGCAAACGCCTGTCCTGTGTTGGGTGTTCATTTGATGAATCGCAGTATTTTGAGAATAGCGCCTTTCCTTATCCTGGGGTTGATCATTCGCGAAATCCTCGCTCCCTTCACCGGTCATCCATACGATATGGAGCTATGGGTCAGAATTGGGTATTACGTATCGATGGGTCACGACCCATACAGTCTAACCGCACCGGTTCCTGGCCTCAGCTTCCCGAACCCGCTGAACGTGACCTGGATTGGATATCCGCCCATCTGGGCTTTTTTCCAAGCTGGACTATACAAGATGTACGCTATCTCTGGACTACACAATCGATTTGTGTATTATTTACTGACTAAACAACCGATGATCATCGGCGACATGCTGGTGAGCTGCCTCTTGCTCAAGATAATATCGAACCTCAAAAACGAGCGATCAGCGATCTCCGCCCTAAGATTCTGGATGCTATGTCCATTCACTATCATTATCTCTTCAGTCTGGGGAATGTTTGATCAAATTGTTTTGGTGCTTACTCTGGGATCTATTCTGCTCGTTGCAGAGACCCAGAAGAGCGCTCTTCTGGAGGCGTTTGCATTCTTGCTCAAGGTTATCCCTCTGATATATCTGCCCGTACTGGCATTCGCCCAAAAATCAAAGGGAAGGATAGCCAGTTATCTCTCGGTTACGATAGGAGCCTCCGTATTTTTTGCGCTCGCGCCGTATGTTGTTTTCAGGAACTGGAACTTGTCTGAACTTGTGAGTGTGGGAGTTGACGTTACTCACAAACTGGGGAATAGCATGAACTACTGGGGGATCTTGGCTTACTATACAGGATATTTTAGCGCGCGGGATACTCCTTTCCACGAGCTTCAGGACATCTCCATGCTTTGGATCCCTGCAATCCTGATAGCTTCATACTTTTGTGTGATCTCAATACGGGGAAAGGAAAACCTTGAGAAGAATCTAACCATCTCGATGCTCTTCGTGACGCTGGTTTTCTTTTTGAGCAAATCCATCATCAACGAACAGTATCTGATTTACTTCCTCGGTTTCGCGTTGATAGATTACTACCTCTCTGGTTCGAGATATCGCAATCTGCTGTTTCATGGAATTTGGATTATTTCGCTTATCTTTCTGGTTGCAAACAACGATTTCCTTGTGCGTTTTTTGAGCCCAATTTCGACTTACTACGCTCTATTCAGTTCGACATTCGAGCTTGGCGTGTACGGGGAGATCAGAGTGGCAATGATGATCGCGGCAGAAATCCTCTTCACGGTGCTGACGTTCCTGTACATGCTTTCGCTATATCATGAGCTGAACATGATCAGACGCGCTACTCCACCTATCGCAAACCAATAAGAATCCGATTTCAAATTATCATCTAGACCGTACTTGCCGAGACCTTTTATCGATAGCAGCGAAGCAAAGCTTCTCGGGGTCACAATAGCATTCCAAGTTGTCGCATTCATTACCCTGCTCAGGGTCGCAACTGGCGTTGCAACTGTAAATCAAACAACCACTGGTCCCGGGGTACTGGTAATTCCAAGCTCTTTGAATCAGAGCATCGGTGTCCCGAACTCCACTCCGCAATTCCAAAACCCCGCCGGTAGCGGGCTTGATGCTTCACTGATTCTTGCTGCAGGGTTCATAGCAGCGAATATTGCAGTGATCTCACTTCTGGCTTACCTTTACAAAAAGAAAAAGATGAAGTGGTTCTCAGTTCTGATAAGCATCTTTCTGATTTTCAACGTAACCGAGCTCTATTTTACGTTCATTTCCGGGTTATCTTCCTATATTCCGATAACCGCAGCTATTGCTGCATCAGCAGCAACGATAGTTTCCGCAGCTTTTGGTATCGGTCGGTTAGTTAATTTGCTCGCATTGTTCGTCGCTCTTGAACTAGGAAGTTCTTTCCCAGTCCTTCTCCAAGCGCCCTTGAATTGGATCGTACCGGTCGTCTATGCCGGCTTTGATATCTACGCCATTTATTATGGCCGGATGGGAAAACTCGTGAAGGATGTGGGGGATGCACAAAAACCACTGAAGCAATTTGATGAAACTGGAGCTTCAGCTATTGGGACTAAATCAAAGCTCAAAAGTTGGCCTGATTTCGGGCTGCTGACCGTGAATATTAAGCAGATCGACATCGGAATGGCCGACATTGCTTTTTACACAATGGTACCAGCGGTCGCCTTGATTTTGGTTAGCGTGCTCGCGTTCATGGTTGTTCTTGCTGTGGTAGATGTAGGGCTAGTGATTTCGTTCTACGCATTCAGGAATAAGGAGGTGTCCCCTGGTCTTCCGATTCCAATCTTGATGGGAATGGGAGCCTTACTAGTGATGTACCTCGTCCACTAGAAGTATATCACCACTCGAATTCAAGCTGACCGCCGAACCTCAGTGAATCAAGCAACCCCTCTGCGTATCCGATGCTGAGTACGGCAAGTTCATCCTTTCCCTCATTTAGAAATCTCTGCGCGTCCTGCGTGTAGCACTCTACGTTTTCAAAAATATCCGCGAATTTTACTCTTGACTCAGAAGTGGCGGCAGCTTCCCGAGCTCGCTCCAGTGCGTTCAATGTCTTGGCAGAATATTTTGAAACCATGATCTTTGAAATTTTCATTGCCGTAGTGGAGTTGTCCTGAAATGATTCGGGATTCCTCCCAAAAAGTGCGCCGAGTGCTTCCCTTTCGGTGAAGTGTAGTCTACCTGGAACCACAAGAACATGCGGAGCTCCGTCCAGTTCAGCGGTGCGCGTTTCTCCGAAGGAAAGTACATTGATTCTAGCATTCTCGGTTCCGAGTCTTGAAGTGATGAGTAGCAGCGTCTCCTCGCTGAATATTCCGTAACGCAAGTCTTTTTCTGCGTCCAAAAGACTCTGGATCGCAGCACCTGGATTCAGGAAGAAATTGCTTGCTTCGTCCCACTCTAGCAGGATTGTAGTGTGCAATCCATACAAGAGATTCCTGAAGATCGTGTTGTACGCCGTGTATTGCATCGGTTCTCGGGTCATTGACACCATCTTGCCAAAGTTGTATGAGTGCAGGCCGAGCTCTCCTCCAACGGCAGAAACAATAGACGATGCATGCATTACCTTTGTCTGGATCCCCAGTTTAATCGCACGAATACGAAGCTCTTGGTGCGTGGTGGCGACCATGGGATCGCCTGAACAGATCAGCGCAATCGTGAAGCTTTGCGCGGCTTCCAAGATTTTCCTTCCATCTTCGACGAACTCCCTTTTTACGCTCTCGACCTTTGGAAGAGGATTTGAAAGACCGCCCAGTTCGTTCATTATTTCATCGTTAACGACTGGTGATGTGTAGCTCTCGTAATAAACATGATCGCACCCTCGAAGGCTTTTCAACGCCTTGAGAGAAAAAGACTGCTCTAACCCCAAACCTACAAAGTAAAGCAATTTAGGTAGGAACTCCTCCTCTTCGAAGTCTTCGTATTCCCCTTTAAAGTC
>JBOGRL010000209.1:0-5845 GCA_050749505.1 Nitrososphaerales archaeon | reverse complement strand
GGTCCAGAAACCATTGGAATTGCGGCGATATTATATATAGTGGGAAATCCTTTTCCCAGAGCGGTGGAACAATTAGAAGAATCCACTTTATTCTTGCCGGAAACGCATCGGTCGAGACTCATTTGGCTGGAATAACCAAGATTGGAGCAGATGAAGTAGTTATTTTTTCACATTCTAACGATGACATTCTTACACCATTAAGCAGAACTCTGCAAAACATGGGGGTTGAATATAGAAAAAGGGAACTGGGTTTTGGGTACCTCGATACATTCCAAAAAGCAAGTGAAGAAGCAATAGCGAGTCTCACTTCCGACTGCGCTATAGCTATCAACATGTCTACAGCTCAATGTGTTGAATTATCAGCACTAGAGGACGCGATAAGAGTGCAGGTTCATTTTGTTCATGAAAGAAATGACAAAGCATACTGTTCGGGCTATCGCTACTACGTCAGGACGATTCATCCACTGAAATTGGAAGCGATTCCGTTTTGGAACTTCCAGAATCAAACGCATAATGACACCTTGGAGATTTTGGCAAGCATGGATCATCAAGTAGGTCTGAAAGAACTGTTGGATTTGGTGAAGAACACACGAGAAGACGTTGAAGGCTATGAAGGGTTCTGTTCGATCTTCCGTTGGTTTCTGGTTTTGAATCGGCTGTTTAGAATTCGTTGATAGCCTTTTTCCTAAATGCCTAGAGAGTTACGTTATCGTTGTCGGGTGAAAACTGGACCGTTTCATTTCGGGTGAAAAGTCTAGTAATTTGGCGAACTCAGAAGGAAGGTTCGAAAGGAATAGTATCAGGCTCCGCTATTCATTCTCCGATGGTTGTTACGAGAAAACCTTCCTACAACATGTTACGGTAATCATATGGTGCTCTATCTAAAGTCAGGCCTGACACGGCGTACCTTGTATGGAAGTCAACAGATCCAAAGTTCGCTCCATTGCCTAATATTCGTGTTCCTGCTCGCGTCAACGACTTGCATATTTGACGCTTCCCTTCATCCATAACTCTTGAACTGAGAATTAGCTGTTGACGATTCGGAATACAGTTAAGCCAAGCTAACTCTCTGTAAAGGAGTAGGCACCAGATGATGTCGAGCAGGAGCCTACACTGAGATTGTTTGTTTCGCCAGTATAGGATGTCGAGATGCATGACGGTGTAAACGATCCTCCACCAGATATCGAAAGATATACGTCGACCGTGAGAGATGTCCCTGAATTAAACTGTGCTTGGCTGTAATCATTGTAACCGAAGATATTCCATTCACTGTTGGTCCAGCGCGATGCAAGACTTAGAATACTATCTGGTTCAACAACTGTCCAGCAATTGTATTGGCTACAGAATAAGACTTCATCATTTGAACCGCAGTTGGAACACTTTGCATAGCCAGCAAGACTGAGATAACCGAGGTTGCCGATATTTTCTAGTGAAGTAGTATTCATAGTCCCTGAGTCAGCCACACAAGCACCGTTTTGTGCGGTCCACCTGGATAGGTACGCATTCGTGTTAGGGCACGTGTTCTGATGCGACGCAGGATAGTTTAGAAGCCAATATTGAATGAAGACTATTCCCTTAGTGGAGCCGGGGTCATTCTGAAAGATAAATTGCATAAATCCCGTCACAGTTCCGAAAGTGCCATAACTTGTGCTGAAATGGTTCGTGTTATCTTGGATGGAATAATAATTAGTTCCAGAAACGTTGTCAGTCTCGCTTGTCAATCCAGAAATTGCGCCAAAATCACCGGTGGAAGTTTGGATATTATCTCCCGAAGGCACCTGTCCAACTTTGTCGCAACAAAAGTTGCCTACAGTCATGATAGCTGAAGGCGCTGTCCCACACTGGACGGCCTGCCAGTCAGTACTAGGATAACTTGCTTCATAACAACCAACGCTGCTAACCGGATTGGCGAGCACGGTTTGCTTCCATTGCGCGCTTGTGAGTGTAGTGGCGTTTGAGACGAGTAGAATTGGAGAACTGAATGCAAACAGAGTAACAACAGATACTACAACCAGAATTAATTTCTTCTCAAGCATTGGAGGTTCATGGTAGTAAACAGAAAGGAACCGTATAAGATTTGCTATTTTAGCAATTACTATAACAATATTTAGCTAAAACGTACCTTTCGATAGCCGAAATATTCGAGAATTTTGATTGAAATTCATGGTAATGATCTCCGCGGCCTTAGGGATGGTGCGAGTGTCTGTTATAGAAAATCCTGACCAACCTATCGAAGAATTCCAGGGTTAATTTCGCGATCTAACCACGAGAGCGATCTCGACCAATCTCATTTGAGAGCTGGAACATAAGAGTCTCACGCCAGTGGTCCTCCTCCTTCTTGACTAACTAGGAACGCTGTCGAATTCATTGGCACGCAATACTGGTAATCAGGACCTATATTTTGGCCGGACAGGAGAGTTGCAGCATACATACAGTTAATCCACGATGTCCCATTGATGGGATTCAACTGGACACTTGGAGGATAGGTGTACGGAAACCAGACAGTGATTGTGTAATTGATCTGTGGTTTGGATGAATTCAATACAAGCTGTGTACACCCTGAAGATGTCCCAGCTGCTTTTAGGCAGTTGAATACATATGCGTTACTAAAATCAGAAAAACAAGGGTTGTAACTGCCTCCACATGTACTCAGGTAAATGGTATATTCGAAGGGGGAAAAAACAAACGGCGTCGTTTGCGTGACGGTATAATTGCTTACAGTGGTCGCTGTTTCCGTTTGTGTAGTTGTAGCAACAGTCGCAGGTGTAGAGTTCAGAGCGTAACCCAGTCCTATGCCCCCGACCATGACAACAATGATAATCAATACGAGTGACATCTTTCCAATCGCAAACCCTGTCCGTTTCGTTGCAAGGTTGTTCATTCGGGTCGGAAAGGAAATTGCATCTCCTTTGATTTACGCTTTGTTCATAGCTTGCTTTAGCAATTCTAACCAATTGTTCTTGGAGCCAATTCCAGCTCTTTGAGCTGGTGTCATTCCTTCAAGCTCTGAATGAGGCTTTACAAAGTTGTAATGAATCCTAGCCCCTTCGGCTAGTGGTGTTTCAAAGGATTTCCAGCCACGTTGAACCTTAACTCGTTCTCTCAGCGTTCCGTTCAATCTTTCAATTCTGTTATTCGTTGCGTGCGGCTTGTTTATTCCAACTCTTTTAACATGAATCGGTCTATTGTTCTCTGGGAATCCTTTGATCGTGCAATCGTCATAAGCTCTAGCTCCGTCTGTGAAGTCTTTCTGGGAGTGAACCGTGAGCATTTGACTGAGCAATTCCCAGAGCTTGCTTGCATCCAAAATCATCTCTCAGATGAGAGAGTTTCGAGGCTAGAAGGAATCTTGTCTTTCTGTCCATTACGTTCCAGAGATAACCAACATTCTTAGCGGTCTTGTTATTCACTCCGCCTTTAATGCTCACAAACAATTCGTCAATATGCCAAGTGTCTGATAGTTCAGTAGGATCTAGAGAATTGGCGTAGTCGGAAATCTTCGGCACGAATTTCTGAATCCAAGTGTAGATCGTAGAATAGGAAAGATCAGTACCGAAATTGTCAGATACGGCTCTCGCTATCTTTCTGAGCGAGAGTCCAGAAAAATATAGATCGAGCGTGAGAGTGACTAATTCTGGAGAATAGTGAGCCTTTTTGAGAAGGCTAGTCTCTCTGAATTTTCTACCACAATCCTTGCATCTGTAGTTTTGTTTTCCGTTTTCGTGACCGAATTTCACTACACGAATAGAACCACACTTGTCACATTGAATCGAATCCTCAGCGAAAACCTTTGGCTTTGGCTCTTGTTTTAGTTCGACTTGGCTAGCAATCCAGATTTTTGTGGCATGAACATGCTTACAAATTGCATTAGGAATCAGAGAACATCTCTGTTTGAAATCCATACAGTTACAAACATATTTTCCGTCAATCAGTCTAACGGGATAAACGATCTCTTCTACGCTTTGAGAAGGAACGCTAAAACTACCATCAGAGTTTTCGAGGATAGTTTCCTTTTCGGCAATGTCCATGCCTTTCAACATTCGTTTTTCGGAATCAAATGGAAGGTAGCTCATTTTTGCTCTGTCTATAAATAGACATGGCATATGTATAAACCTTTGGACATTGTTTAACAATAGACTAGAACAAACGACAAATATGTTTAAATCTAATGTATGTCTATTGATAAACGAGGTTTAAAGTTCTAAATCATGCCGATGATCAGAACGGAAGATAATGCCTATCGAATATTGCTATCTTTGGCTGAGAACAATAAGCGGTTCTCTGAGCTTTTGAAAGAGACAAAAAAGGCTTCTCTCTCTATAGAACTGAATAGGCTTGAGAAAATGAAGTACATTGCTAGACATATTGATGTAGAAGCAAAACCCGGTATCGCTACCTACAGTATCACAAAGCTCGGCAAGGATTTTTTGGAGGATCAGGCTGAGGCAAGGATTCCTAAACTCTCTTTGGAGTTAGAACGACTGAAAGCAGTAGTACCGAATAGGGTAAAGGAACTAAAAGGCAAAATCTAAACTCTTTTTATTATGAGTGTGAGGGTCACCACAAGTTTGAGGGTCGCGATCAAGATACGAGAGGCTAGCTCTCGCCGATCTTTGCTCTGCGGACACCCGCTTTGCGTGACCTGTTGTCGCTTGTGGCTGACCTCGCACGATTCCGTAATTTTCGGATAATCTATGCGAGAGATTCCCTCAAAGGCTATTGATAGACAATGCTCAGATAAGGATTTCTTTTCTAGTAAAATCTACTGAACGAAATTATGAGATTGTGTTCGATTTCGAGGCTCAGAATCTAGTTTCTGAGCTTGCTAGGCCTCATTTTAGCACTACGTATCAACGGATTCTAAACAGCCGATTCAAAACCCAGAAACCAACGGAAGATCGAACAGAACCCTATGAAGCGTTCCGCAAGATCTTCAGAAAATTTCGTCGGTGGCTGAAAAACACCCCATGTTTCAATGAAAGTATTCAAAACAGTCCTACTTACAAGATTGACCTAAAGTAGTTTCAAGTCTTTTTCCATCGCGGCCCGAAGTTTGGAATAACGATTATCGCAACCATTGGTGACTTTTGTGACTGTCTGCAACAACTCAATAGATCCACATATTGTCTTGTCTACGAAAGGAACAAAATTCTGGTATTCTTCACGTCGCGCTATGACCCTCCACATCTTGATGTCACCCAGAACATTGTAATGCATTTCGTTTCGTAATTTCTTCAGGCGCATAAGCTTACTTTGCGAAACCTTGGGCAATCTTATCTTTTCCATAATAAGTCCAAAATAGGTCTCAATGATCTGTTCATGCCATCCAGTAACTTTCTTACCAAGAATTTCCTTTATGAAGTTCCTTCTAACAAATGATTTCCAACCTTCTACTGTTCTGACCAGATAGTACGGCGTGCCATTGACTAAGATGGGAACGCAGCCGAAGATACTTAGCGATGAGATCATTGCAGAAACTTGAGAATAATACAGTGTGGGAATTAAAGTTCCTGACAAAAATAGTGTACTGAACTCTTTACCGATAGGCGAATATCCATGTTTCCAAACTGAACCCCTGCCTACATTAGACAATTCCGCAGTTGCCCACATCTTGTTGCAAGCCTCATTGATTTGCTGATTTGCATTAAACACAGAAAGTACGTTCAACCAAAAGAATTCTGAATCCTCCTTATCATAAGACGAAACCTTTTGCATAATTAATGAGTTGAGTGCTTTTGTCGCCTGTTGTCGAATGAAGCCCTCCGAGCCGTTAAAGAGATTATCATCAATAGAGTCAAGTAACGAGTGTATTTCGTGGAGTTCTCTTGGTGCTGGCAGCGGTAGC
>JBOGRL010000208.1:0-4375 GCA_050749505.1 Nitrososphaerales archaeon | reverse complement strand
TACACAGGCCGTTCTGGCAAAGGAAATTTGGGATCCAAAGGATTTTCCAACGCTCAGAGCTGCCCCTATTCAAAACGCGTCGGTCACCAAGAAAGACATTGAAGATCTTCAAAAGATTCTACACAACCTTCAGGTAGGAGGGAAAGCGCAGCAGTCACTAGCCAGTCCAAACTGGATTGCGGTCAATGGTAAGTTTTCATTCCGCGATTTCCTGCGTGTGTTGGCAGTATCGAATTATTCAAGAGTTTCGATGGAAAAGCCCTTTGAGGGTTTACCATAGAGAGCCTATTGTAAAAATACTAGCGGCGGGGGAAAGGAAAATCTATTTTCTGATTCTCTTTATTTCTGGCACGCGATCGAAATCAGTGTAAAAAGAGTATATTTCACGCAGTCCTTTCTTTTTCATCAGGACATAAGCGATTGCGTCAATAAAGCCTATGTGTTGTTCTTCAGCTTCGGTTAATGCTTGGGAACAATCCAATCTGCTTACCGCTTCTATCTCAATCGTATCTCTGAAGCAAAGTGCTTTCTCAATTTGAGCCGCCCCCCTCCAGAGGTAAATAATCTTCCAGTACGTTTGCAATCTCGGCAAGATGAACAACTGAAGTGAGCACTCGCTCGCCTTCGTGCAAAGCCTACTTGGAGGGTGCATGAAGCACTAGGCGATCAAACCCAAAGCTCAACGAGCTGGAATCAATACTCTATCTTCAAGGAGCAACTGGGCTCGAATTACTACGCAAATTCTACCACTCAAAGTGAAACACTAAAAAATGAAAAATCCTGAGCCACCAAATCAACGAGACAGGAACCGGATATTTGCCGCATTTGCTTTAAATCCTAGTTCTCCCGTCCAGTGAAATCAGGCTAAACAGGTTTACGACAATGCCCTTCTGCAGCTCTTGTGGCTATCGTGTAGACGAAAATGCAGCATACTGCACTTCGTGTGGTAACAAGATCTTAACGCAATCACCAGCACCTCCACCTGTACCCGGACCTCCTTCTTGGGTACCGTATTATCCTGCAGGGCCTAGTTTTGGCGATGCGGATAGACATGCCCTGAACAAACTGAAGATTTATGCCATAATCGTTCTTGCAGCCTTGATTGTGAGTTTCGCATCTTTCTTCAGGTCATCTTCCCTTCTTCCATTCTTCAGATTACCTACAAACATCACGAGCACCGCAGCAACGCCGTCTACAACCCCGCTTACTTCGCAAATGTTCTCAGGTATACTCCTGCTTTTGGTTATAATATTCATAATTTCTTTGATCGTGGAAATTGCAGCGATACTCCAGCTGAGATTTGCTTTCAAGGGACTTGCGCAAGTTGACAGCCCGCATTTTGGCACTCCATCTACGCTCACGCTCGTACTACTGGTTTGCCTGCCAATTCTATTTTTTGGAGTCGTTGTTGAACTTCTGGGATTAGAAACTTTTCTTGCAAATTTCAATCCTAGGCAGCCGCCAACTGCGACAACCATTTCCTTTCCTTGGACGCTCCTCGCTGGATCTGGTGCAGCCCTGTTCGCCGGGATAGGAACTCTCGTCGGGTTTATTGGTGGAGTAACGCTGGGAGTCTGGAGGATGGGATCAAGATACAACGAGACGCTATTCAAGGTGGCATCCATCTTGCTCATAATTCCGCTTGTACAAATTGTCTCGCCCATACTCATGTTGATTGGAGTGCGTGCGACGAGAGAGAAATACACTGATTTAATGCGCTCTACCCAGAAATAGAGAGCACGTGACTCACAGTTTTAGTTCAAGAGCCAGCAGATCATTTTCCCAACGACGATATGTCTTTCGGAGCATTTTGCTAAGAGGTATCGGTTAGTTATCAGATGAAACGCTTTCCATTTTCACCTGAAGGTGTTTTCTATTTCTTGTGCACTTTAGCCCGAATCCCGCGAGCATCTGGCAAGGTTTTCCCTTTCAGCACTGCGAGGTTGTGAGCCGCAGCAGGTGCGGATGAGATTTTTCGGAACGTGCTCATTCATTAATTCTGTCGCCCTCGTGGAAATCAATTGCCTGTCTTTTATTGCTCTCAAGCCCGGCATTGAAGAGCTTGTGTGGATCTGGAAGGCTTACTCCTTGAAAAAAGGTCAGTTTTACCTTATCCTTGTGAGCGTCTGCAAACGAGATTAGTCCGTTGTGAAACCACACTGGGGTACCCATCCTTTTCCATTCCTCGATTATCTCAGGGTCAGCACCATGAATGACTTTACGGAGATTCGCAATCATTTTGCCGCGCCAGTCGGCAAGGTCTGCGATCTGTTTGTAAACAAGTTCGGAGGGATTCATTTATTTTATTTCCCTGAAAATTCTTATGAGTGCCATATATGATTTTTATGAGTAAAACGAAGTCGGCAGTTCGTATTCTATTCTAATGCCTTTGTTTTTTATGGTAAAAACTATGCGAGCCTCCGGTTGTTTAAACGGGCGTATTCCTGCTATCGCATGTGCAAGTGAACCATGTGTGAGTATGACCTACTATCTCACTGACTGACCCATCTCAGATGGTTTTAGATTGAAACTCTGCTTGTAGCAAATCGAGGGCGCGATTCAGAATTTTACTTGAGAAGGCGTACTAGGATAATCACTATGGCAGTAGCGACAACAATTATGATAATTCTCTGGACGATAGTCATACTTTATCACTTCCATCTTGTGAGTATTTCTTCCCTGCGAAATGTGGCCCTAGCGACGTAAAGGAGAAGCACGTCAACCACCAAAAGAATGCCCGCGATGATGAGGAGGTTGCTGGTGACGCCGAGGTCTATCAAGTCGAGTTCACCAGCGACGTAGATACCTGCGAAGGGAAGCATCAATAAGATCCCAATCTGTTGTGCGACCCGTACATCGCTCACCCTTGCCGAGACGCTAACGTTCCATTCTACACTCATTATCGCTGCGAGAGGTACCATGAGAAAAAGGACAATGCCTGCATTCCAGTTGGGAAAAAAGTAGTAGCCCAATTTGCTGTGTGTCACTAGATCCATGAGAGCCATGAAGAGAGTAGCTCCTTCTAAGATTGCCGCTATGGGTGGCACGAACGCCGTGATTCCCTTTCCGAGCAAGATTTCACTGTCCGTCGTGGACGTAGCGAGGAGTGGCTCGAGACTCTTTTCGACTTTCTCGCCGACTATGCTGTGTGATGAAATAGTTGATGGAATCATACCCGCGAGGATGAGGTAGAAGAAGGCAAACGCGGGCAGAAGTATTACGAGTTCCGTCGCCGAAATCCCGCTTCCCGCGTTCTACGCCCGGCAAACTCGATCACAATAGGTATGAGGAAAGAGACGATGAGGGGGACGACGAGGATCGAATAGATTATGTTCTTCTTCTTCAGGAATATCTCGAAGTCCTTCGACGCGCTGATTCACTATTTCGAGAGTCTCATTTGGTGTCCCTCGCGAGTTTCATATAGTCATCCTCCAGGGTTGAGCCTACGACGATAACTGATTGAACGTGGCCGCCAGCTCGGACTATCGCGTCCACGATAGCGAGATTCTCTTTTTCTGAATTCGTTACGTCAATGGTCAGCCTGTTACCTTCAACGGCTATGTTCCCAAGCGGTAACTTCTTCAAAGCAGTTAGAATCGCATCGCTTGCCTGCTCCAGCTGGATCATGGTCTTCCTCCCACTCACTGATTGCTCTAATTCCTGTGGGCTACCAATCGCCATCAGCTTTGTATTCAATATTGCAATTTTGTCGCATATCCTCTGGGCTTCGTCGAGATTGTGCGTGTTCAGAAAGATTCTCCTCTTCTCTTTCTTGAGGTCGAGGATAAAATCTCTAACTGTCTTAGACGACTCTGGGTCTAAGTTCGCCGTTGGCTCGTCCATAAACAATACCTTCGGATCGTGAATGAGAGCACGTGCAATTGCGAGTTATGTTGAACTGCGCGCCATCACAGGATTGGAAAAAGGAAGCTTGGAGAATCATTGGAAAAACTCAAGAGATCCGGACATGTGAAAACCAGCAATGCAAAGTTCGTCGGAGGAAGAGGAGCTCCAAGGCAAATCGTGGAGAACCAGGAAGGGAATCGACGCTTGTCGAGCTCTTCTCAAGAGCATCAATAGTTTGGATCTATGATTTCCCCTTAGGTTGGAATCCGCGGAGATTTAGACATCGAGTTTTTTGCTGACTTGCGTTTTTTTCTAGTAAGCCCAAACCCAAACAGAGAGAGACCAAGTTGAGTTCTGATTCCATCATAGTTCGCGGTTAAGAGCATATCCCAAAAATATAGCTTGGGAGTCCACCAATTTTTCCCCCACACAATTATCTCTTTGTTATCATTGTTATGATTCATTGAAAATCTTGTAGCACTAGTTGCCTTGTTGCACTATATCCGATTTTCTTCTCTTGTGTTCATCC
>JBOGRL010000207.1:0-4638 GCA_050749505.1 Nitrososphaerales archaeon | reverse complement strand
GTAATGATCCTGTTAGTAACAGGATTGAATTCGGAAACGTAACTGCCACCATGCTGAGTGATCCAGATGTTCCCATTGGAATCCAGAGCTATTCCTGTAGGAGACTGTGCACCATTTAGAGCGTATTGATGAAAAACGCCCTTCAAGAAGGAACCTACTGCGTCATCATAGGTTTCAGCAACCCAGATTGTTCCGTCCTTTCCTATTGCGAGGCCGGTGAACCCAGCGCTTTGAGCAGAAGTGCCGATTGTGATTTGATATTCTTTCAGACTCCGCTGTGCGTTGATTTCTCCAATTCGATTCCCGCCTGTTTCGGTGAACCATATGTTGCCACTTGCGTCTTGGGCTATTTGGTATGGCAAGCTGCCCTGATGTGCAAGCGGAAATTTGGCGAAAGTGTGAGTGGAAGTATCAAAAGTCCATACTGCATTTGACGCTTGGTCGGTGAACCAGATGCTGCCTTTCACACTATCCACCACGATGCCCCAGGAGAGGACGGTAGCATTTTGTGGCAGAGGGAGCCTGTACTTGTAAACGATGTGGTCCTCAGGGATTAGCTCGGACAGAGTTGAAGTTGCGCCAAGCACGAACCAGACGTTACCCTTCGAGTCAGTTGTAATTGCGTTTGGAAGTGTGCCATTTCCTACCGGATACTCTCTAATGTATTTCGAAATCTGAGGTTGAGAGTTGATCATCGAGTAATGTTGAGAACCTGAGCTATTCAAGCAGCACTTTGAAGGATGAAGAAGGGGGCTAAAGTAAACAAAGTAGCCAATAATCAGTGAGAGCAAGAGAACAATTACGATCGCAGAAACGATTATTCTTCTTCTACGACTATTTTTTCTTAACGAGCTCGTGGCTGGCACAGAGAGAGGCTCACACGCTAGGCTTTGCAGCAGTAGATTTCGCTCTAATTCCTGGAAACAAATCCTACTTGCAAATTTGCAGGTTCTTCGAGGTTTGCGCACGCGGTCTGCAGAGAAAAAGCTTGAATTCGGGTCAGACTATCAGCTGAGCTTGATAACTTTGGTTTTCATGGCGGTTCAGAGTTAGAGTTTTCACCCACATCCTAATCATCATTTCTCCTCTTCATTGTGCGCTCGGCAAGTTCCTCATATCTTCATTTTCCTGTGGAGTTGTATAGGTACGGATTCGTCGAATTCACTGTAAAGAACTCGAAGAGATTGGTGTTTGTATTCGATATTTGGGCTGCCGTTGCCACGCCAGGTATGACGACCTGGTTTGATGGCCCGCCCAGAGTCTGCCAAATTGGATTGTTTGAATTAGCCGAGACAACGGCGCTCGAGTGATTTGTCAGAGCATTGGTCAGACCCTTAAATGAGCTTAGACAATTTCCAGTGGGGTTAGTCAGGTTAGAAGGAACAACCTGCTCGCAGCGTCCGGTCACGGGATTGGGCATGATGTTAGGATCAAAGACGAGAACTGCGATTGTATACCAGGGGACGATTTGAAGACAGCAGTTGATCAGGTGATCGTGCGAGGGCGTTGGCAGTACACCTTCAGGTAGCCCAAAGACGCCACTTGTGATGTTGATGTGTTTTTCAACAGCCGTAAAGAAGGGGGAATACAGATACGTCGGATGGTCAGGACATCCCGACGGTGTACCTCCGGCCCCGCAGTCAGTCAGGATAGTGGCGTTGTTAAACGTGGGAAAACCTTCTGGGGAAGCACCGAGTTGAGTTACGCCAAAGATTGACAATCCCGCATAAGCGGGAACTACGATCCACAGAGGAACTGAGCCGGAAACAGCTGTACTATTACCTGCACCAACTTCACACTGAGTTTTACCTGCGGGAGCGCTCTGGTTTGAGAAAAATTTAAGCAAACCTGGAGTACAATTATAATCCTTAGGATATGTGAATACTACAACAGTATTGTTGTAAAACCCCGGGGTCTGCGGGAGTTTTGATGCTGATGAAGGCCCAGTACCAGTCGCGGTAATTGTAGATTTCACTGTGGTTGTTACAACTGATCCGCCAGAAAGTGTTGTGGTAATTGTCGCTGTCTGGCCGAGCGATACAGCAGCCTTCGTGGAATAAAGAGTCCAACCGATAGCGGCTATGATGATCAGAATTACAACTGCTGCAGTAAACACGATAGTTGATACAGCCCGTTGGCTGCGACTAATCATTTTTCTCATATACTAATTTCTCCATCCTTTTTGACAATCAAGTAGAGTTGGATCCAGACAGTTTTCTTGAAAGTACATACCGCTGATTTGACTGCGATCATAATATTAATCTTATGGAAAATAAAACTCGGAGGCGCAATCGGCGCCCGATGGCGAAGATATTAATTCTAAGTACCAATAAATTCCGAAATCTGATTTGTTATTTGTACATAATTCCTGGAAGTTGGAACAGATTCAGACGAAACTCCGACCGCGAAGCCAAAACCTAATCAGAGTTCTACAGTTACAGTCTATCAGAAGAGCTGAATGCCTTCAACGTCAGATATTGAGTGTAACCTAACCAAGAAATATTGAGGTATAATATGAAAAGGCAAAAAAAGATTAGCCCGGAACTCCCTCCGCTGCCCTGTTTACTTTATGACCTTTAACCGATCGGGCCTAATGCCGAGGAATTCGCTCTCCATCCATTGTGGTCACCATTTGGAAGAGAGAGAACCAACTCCGCCAGGAGATGGTGTATTACGCGGTATATCTTTTTGTCTTCGAGTGACTGTCCTTTCGTGCATGCGCTAGAGCGCTGAAACCCTTCATCATCAGTAGAACTCACAAGGCCGTATGGGATTGGTGTCAGGAGATTGGATCTGACACAAGCTTCCACAAAATTGTTTTTAGATCAGGAAAAGAGAGCGCGTCAAGATATTTGCAATTGACTAAACAGGAGTCATCGTAGCAGGCAACCAAGCTTTCCTCTTCATAGCTTACGAGCCATCCGAGGATAGGATTCTGGAACTGCACCTTACATGGAACCCAAAACTCAATTTCAGTGGAGATCTTCCTGAAAGATCTAGCGAGGAAGTACGGTCGCCATCTTATCTGGACGGACGGCGCAGATTGATACTCGCTTGCGTGTGAATCCGTGAAAACTAAGACACCATGTCTACCTGCATGGCTCGTGGCTCTGGGAGGTCATGGAAAGAACAGTACAGAGACTGAAAGACAGACCAGAATCGTTCGATGATCTATTTCCGTGCAGGAATCATGGCGAGAAATGCAGGTTGACGCACACCACCAATTGGATCAATGTGTTCTGGCTAAACCCATCAGCCGATGTACCAACTGTTCATCAAGGGGATCAAAAGCGTCCTTGAGTAAACTGAGCATATGAGGGACTGACAAGCATAATAGTTGCAGGATTATCTTGGTATGAAACAGTCGGAATTGCCGTGGTCAACGGTCTATCATGTACACACATGCATCGATTTGTCTGTCATTCCAGCACAATGAGTATGTCAAGATTCGCACTCGACTCATGACATTTGGCATAGCCGAATGTTAAATGATAAGTTTTTTCATCCTTCCTGTTGCTAGCCTTAAGTAGACTCGCCATTCAGCATTGCCCTAGTGAGATTGAACCAATTATAGTCTGATGGATACGGGCTAGTGGCGAAAGAATTGGTATTCAAAAATGGGTCCGACAGGGATGGCACTGGATACTGGTAACGGGCAAATTTACGTATCCATCAACAGCTCGGGCGTCGTTGATGTAGTAAATCCCCGGACAAACTCTGTAATCAATTCTATAACCGTGGGGTCTTATCCAAGAGGCATTGTGTATGACCCTACCAACGGATACATGTACGTGTCAAACGCTGGCGCGGGTACTGTATCGGTGATCAACACAAACACAGCTTCCTTAGTTAAGACAATCACACTCCCAACACAGTCGGCTACGCCGAACGCAGTATACGTTCCTGGAGATATTACATACGATCCTCAGAATAATGTGATTTACGTAAACGCAGTTAATGTCAATGGAACAAGCGCGATCAGTGGTTCTACGAATATCGTAATTGCTAATATCAAATCAGAGGTCATTTACGGCGCAATCCAATATGATCCGGCAAACGGTTACGTGTACGTTGCTGCCCTCTATGAGTCCGATCATGGACGTCTCATCTCAGCGGGGGGACTGGCAGTCATTAATCCATCTACGAACGAAATCACAGGTAGTGTCGCAATTACAACCGGCCCGGTTGTAGAGTTGATTGCACTGGCTTATGACTCCAGCCACCAATACGTCTACGTTGCTGATTTCGAAAGTGGGAACATAACTGCAATCAATACTTCAGACAACATTGCCGAATCATTCCAAGGACGAAGCGCTATTCCTGCCGACCCCTACGGAGTTGTGTACGACTCTTCAACGGGCTACATCTACGTATCAAACTATTATCAGGGTACTGTGACGGTACTCTGTTAATAGAACTCGGAAAAATTCCTTGCAGATGAGATTGTTAACGAGTCGGCATTTTGATATATCAGTCAGTCAATATTTTTGGAATTTCTTAAATTGAAAAACGGAAGCAACTGCTTCCAAATAACAAACGACGCGGCATTCAACTTTAGCTTCACAAATTCAGGCGCCAATGCATCAAACGATTCCAGGCCGCGTCAAATCCGGAGTTTCGCTCTCCGCTGTGTAAGAC
>JBOGRL010000206.1:0-4578 GCA_050749505.1 Nitrososphaerales archaeon | reverse complement strand
GTCAGATTCTCTGCGAGGTACAGCGGAGTCGGACGGCCGGCATAGTCTCGAAGGAGATGCGAAAGTCTGGAGTTGAATTTTTTGTCCTTCTTCACCTTCATGTATGCATCTTCGAGCTCGCTCAACGCGGCGTTCAGCGTCTCCGGGACGTACTTTCCTCCGTAATCGCCGAAACGGCCGTCCTTTGGATAGTTTCCGAATTTCATCATCTTGCTTTTGGTTTGCATATTCTCACTTCTATCTTAAGCAACCGCGTTCTTCGCACTCTGGATGAATTGTTTCATCCTGCGCGCATCCTTGATTCCCGGCTCTGCTTCGACGCCGCTCGAAACGTCAACGGCAAAGGGGTTGACGGCTCGAATCGCATCGGCTACATTGGTCTCATCCAATCCACCACCCAGTATCAACGGAAAGTGATCGAGCGCTCCTCTCAAACTCTTTCCCAGTTTCCAGTGTTCATCCTTTCCATCAGAGATTCCCTCTTTCCTGCCAAGCGTTCCGTTCGCGTAGAGCGAGGTAGAAGACGCATCAAGCAGAATGCCCCTGCAACCCCTTGAAAGGCTGAGCGCCCATTTTACCATGTTGTCTCTTTGGTTCGGGCGTACCGTCTGAATGACATTTGAAAATCGCAAGCGTCCATTTTGCAGACCTGGTTCGTTTCTAGAAGAGTGTTCATCATAGAGTTGGAGAAAGGTGGGTTGCACAATGGAAATTACATCTTCCAATTTTGTGTTAGAAGAGGGGCTCACAACGACAGTGCTCACATATGGCGGAACTCCCCGAACGAGTTGTTTCATTTTTTCAAACTCGAGGTTTCTTGGGGAGGCCTCATAACCAAAAATGAATCCGAGCGCATCCGCGCCCAGATCAATTGCCTTCTCGACATCGAGCTTTCTGGTCAGCCCGCAAATTTTTACCCTGACGGCCATCTAAAAATCCAAAGCCTCCACAAAGCTCTGCACTTTGCTTTTGATATTTGGCGATCGCATGATCGACGTTCCGATGAGGAAGGCATCAGGCACGACCGACCCACCAGCTTGCAACTGTCTCACTATTTTCTTGACATCTTCAGGATTCTCGTAGCCGCTTTCGCTCATCAGGAGAGGTTGCTTGCCGGCGCTGTTTTTTTTGAGTGAGAAATCCCTCAGGAGACGGAGAGTGGTATCAATCGTAGTCTCGAAGGTTTTGAGATCTCTGTTGTTTATGCCGATTATGTCAGTGTCTGTGCCTTGAATACTCCGAAGGCCTTCCGCCGTGTGAGTTTCAACTATCGTATCAAGACCTTGCTTCTTGGCAAATTCAACCGCTTGCTGGAGCGAAAGCCCGTCCTTCGCCAGATCTTCCGAATATACTTCTTCTATGTAGAGGACTGCGCTTGCACCCATTTTCTTTGCCGCGGCAATCTGCTCTTTTGAGACGACGATATCCTTCATGATTATTGGAAGGGATGTGTTCTCCCTTGCAACAACCAGGTTTGAAATCGATCCGTGAAAGTTTCTGAATTCAGTCAGGACAGACAAACCAACGGCGCCGCCTACTTCCATTTCATGGACGATGTCGGAGACTCTGCCCTGATTTCTTATTTCGCCCGCAGAAGGAGATGCAAACTTTACCTCGCAGATTATTGCTTTTCCTTTTGCTCTCTTGATCGCACCAGCTACTCCGTCCGAGTTGCCGAGTGTTTTCAAACTGTTGTTTACCACTTTCTCTAGTTCGTTTTCAACCGCTGACGGATCGTAGTATCCGGACTCGACGGCGCGCATCGCGTCCTTGGCGAGTTCTTTTAGCGTCTTTATTTGCAATCCCTCCTAGATTCCGGCGAGTAGAGATTCGATTTTGGACGAGTCCCCGCCCGAGTATTTTACCAGTTGATTCAGCTTGTCAAACGCCTTTCCAGTCTCAAGTGAATCTCTCGCCATTTCGACGCCGTCTGGGTAACTGCCTGCCTTCCCCGCGGCCACGAGCCCGGCAGACGCATTAGCCAAAATCATCTCGCGAACAGCCCTGTCTTTTTTACTCATATTACCGCTGTCGTGCAGTATTCTCAAAGCAGTGAGCGCATGTTCCTCCACGCCGTCTTCTGCGGCAGAAATTTCTCCGAACGACCTTTGCTCCAGTCCAAACGAAGCTGGCGTGAGGTTCTCCTCGAGGATGTTCCCGTTTTCTAGACGCGCGACGCGCGTCTTCCCTATGAGCGAGACCTCGTCGAAACCGTCGACGCCGTGTACAACAATCGCCCGCTCTACTCCGAGCTTTCTCAAGACCTCGGCAGTTTTTACCACGAGTCCATTCTCATATACTCCCAAAAGCTGCGCCCTCGCGCTCGCAGGATTCGTCAGGGGACCAAGCAAATTGAACACTGTCCTGATGCCTATCTCCTTCCTCGGGATAGCTACGTTTTTTGTGGCTGCATGAAACATCGGCGCGAATAAAAACCCGATGCCCGCCTGCTCGATCGAGATCTTGACCTTTTCCGGTTCGGCGTTGAGGTTAACTCCCAAGCGCTCGAGGAGGTCTGCGCTGCCGCACTTGCCTGTGAATGACCTGTTTCCATGTTTTGCAATCGGAGCACCCGCCCCGGAGATCACGAGTGCCGCGATCGTGCTGATGTTGAAAGTCTTCAGGACGTCTCCACCCGTGCCGCAGGTGTCTGTAAGTATTGATGAAACGCGCGGCTCTATCTTTCTCGCGTGCTCGCGCATTATCGTTGCAAACGCCGCGATCTCTTCCACCGTCTCCCCCTTCATTCTGAGCGCGGTGAGGAGCGAACCTATCTGGGCGGGTGTTGCGGCTCCGTCCATGAGCTCTGACATTGCAACTCTCGCCTCCTCCCCAGAGAGGTTTCCACCGCATGCAACCTTGCTGATTGCATCTCTCATGAATGGCATCTTCACGTCTACACCATGTTCAGAAAGTTCTTGATGATGCTCATGCCGCTTGATGTCCTTATCGACTCCGGATGAAATTGGACGCCGAAGATGGGGTACTCCCTGTGCCGGAGCGCCATTATTTCTCCGTCATCCAGCGACGATGCCGTAACCTCGAGCTCGGCAGGCACGGAACCTTTCTTTACGACAAGTGAGTGGTATCTGGTCGCCTCAATCGGGCTGGGCATTCCCTTGAATATGCGCAGGCCGTCATGTCTTATTTTCGATGTCTTCCCGTGCATTATCACATTCGCGTGCGAGATCTTTGCGCCATACGCGTACCCGATCCCCTGGTGTCCGAGGCAGATCCCCAGCGTCGGCACCCTGCGGCTGAGCGTCTTCAAGACATCGCCGCACACCCCAAAATCCTTTGGATCGGAGGGATTGCCCGGGCCCGGGGAGATCACTATTGCATCCGGCTTCACGGTTGACTCGATCTTTTTGAGCGAGAGTTCGTCGTTCCTGTAGACTACGGTCTTCGCGCCCTGGACTCCGACGTACTGAACCAGGTTGTACACGAAAGAGTCGTAGTTGTCGAGTATCAGTACCTTCAATCACTATGTACCTCTCTGCTTACTTTTCCCCGAGGCGAGTTCGATTGCGCTGAACAAAGCCCTTGCCTTGTGCTCCGTTTCAAACCACTCGGTTTCAGGGTCAGAGTCCGCGACAATGCCAGCACCCGCCTGAATAGAAGCTTTATTGCTTCCGTGAGAAACAAGCGTCCTTATCGTTATGGCTGAATCCATGTTTCCGTTGAACGAGAAATACCCGACCGCGCCCGCGTAGGGCCCTCTGGCATCAGTTTCAAGCTCGTCGATTATCTCCATCGCCCTGATCTTTGGGGCGCCAGAGACTGTTCCGGCCGGGAAGATTGATCTGAGAGCGTCGAACGAGTCAAGCCCTGCTCTGAGTTTTCCCTTGACCTGGGAGACGATGTGCTGGACGTGTGAAAAACTCTTTACCACCATGAACTCTGGAACGGAAACGGTGCCGAATTCTGCGACGCGGCCGACATCATTCCGTGCGAGGTCAACGAGCATGACGTGCTCGGCTCTTTCCTTCAGGTCAGCGAGCAATTCTTTTCTCAACTTCCTGTTTTGAGTTTCGCTGGCCGTCATTGGGCGAGTGCCTGCAATTGGAAAAGTCTCGACGATTCCCCGCTCCACCCTGACGAGCATCTCCGGACTGGAGCCGACAATGCTGGTTTTTCCAAAGTCGAGAAAATACATGTACGGAGAGGGATTGAGTTTCCTGAGCTCGGAGTAAAACGGGAGCAGATCCCCCTCAAAATCGAATTCAAACCTCTTGGATAGAACCACCTGAAAAATGTCGCCGTTTCGAATATGGTCTTTCGCCCTTCTCACAGAGGCCTCGAACTTGCGCTGCTTTACGTTTGTTTTTATTCCTGAAACTGAGAATTTCCCCGCCTCTTCGCTTTCAACGGGCTTTCCGGCCATCTCCAAAACCTCGCGGCGTCTTTCTCTGACCCTGCTAGAGTGAAAGTAGTACGTTTTGCTATTTTGATGATCGTAAATCACGCCTTCTTCGTAGAAGCAAAACTGCATGTCTGGAAACGCCGAGCCTGGCTTCCGGCCGTTTGCGAGTTTGGTTTCCCAGTACCTCATCGCGTCGTAGCCGATGAATCCAACTG
>JBOGRL010000205.1:0-1663 GCA_050749505.1 Nitrososphaerales archaeon | reverse complement strand
GGATTAGAGAAGCCATTCCATTGGAACAAAATCCAGATTCTTCATCAAACTCCTCCTCTTACTTTTTCTTGATTCTCGATATATATTATGATGAAGGTCTCCCTGAATCATACTTCTTGCCAGTCTGTTATTCCAGCGCCGAGATATTTGAACAACTCAAAGAAAAAAGCCCAAGCTCTATCATAACCCGGGTAAAAATAGACAAGAACTCTCCGGGCGTTTTGTTCGACGCCATGTTCGATGAGAGGTTTCGCAGCAAATTATTACAGCTCATCTTGCTAAATAGAGCTTCAAGGGGCGAGCAGGGGGAAATAGTTGGACGCACTATGGTGAACCATGTTTCGCCGAACATTCCGGAAGGCGAACTTAAATCGTCCGTCTTGGGATCAGAACAAAGCAATACTTCGCTCGTGTACCAAGAGAAATGCGTACTCAAGTTGATTCGCCGGATCGAGGAAGGCAGAAACCCGGAGCTAGAAATTGGAGAATTTCTGACAAAACGCGGTTTTGATGGATCTCCCAAGGTTTTTGGAAGCATATCTTATCGGACTCCTGGTGCAGAACCAAGTACAGTTGCAGTGCTCGAGGAGTACATCAGAAACGAGGGAAATGCTTGGAGTCTTTTTTCAGAGGAGTTTCGAAAGTTTCAAGAAAAAATGCGTGCTAAAAAACCCGCTCAAGAGGCTACTCCTCAGATTACAAGCGCTCCTAGCTTGACCGTTCAACCGCAGCCTACAAACTCTCTCGAAGAAATGATCGGTCATGCTTTCGTTGATAACGTTTCGCTGCTCGGGAAAAGAACAGGTCAGTTTCATCTTGCTCTGATGACCGAAACTGAAGATCCTGATTTCCGTCCAGAACCTTTCGGGTACCTCGAACAAGTTGCAATATCCCAGTCGATGATAAGCTATTCAAAGCGAGTATTCGAAAGATGTGAGAGGGCAAGCGGTCTCCCAGAAGAAACAAAGAAGGAGATCGATGACCTAGTTTCTAGGCGCGGTGAGATTTCGAATCGATTCCTTGCTTTGCGGAAGACAAAACTGGATTGTATGAGATCAAGAAACCACGGCGACTATCATCTCGGTCAAGTTCTGTTCACTGGAAAAGACTTCACAATCATAGATTTTGAGGGTGAACCCGCACGATCATTGAGCGATCGTCGTTTGAAAAAATCTCCGATCAGGGATGTCGCTGGGATGCTCAGGTCATTCCAGTATGTCGCATATTCTGCCATAATGTCTGACTCCACTACTGGGGCGAAGGAAGATACCACATCTTCTATGGAGTGGGCCAGCACCTGGACCAAGGCAGTCTCTGATATTTTTCTAAAATCATATTTGCAGACGGTTGAGACCAGTGCTATCGTTCCGAAGGACAAGGACGCGCTTGCCATTTTACTTGATGCATATTTATTAGAGAAATCAATTTACGAGCTCGGCTACGAGCTCGATAATAGGCCAAGCTGGTTAACCATACCTACAAGAGGAATCAAAGACCTGATAGGTGCCTCGAGTCGAAGTATAGATACTCAAAAAATTGTTCAGTGAATTTTCGTTTGCCTGACACTGACTGATTGTTGAAAACAGCCGCGTTAAAGTCATGGAATTTAGAAACCGATTACCAAGATGAAATGAGTGAATTGAACCAAAATGCGAGTTTATCC
>JBOGRL010000204.1:0-6909 GCA_050749505.1 Nitrososphaerales archaeon | reverse complement strand
AGTGTATATGGAGTATCCAGCGGAAAATCTCTTGCCTTGTAGTCAACTCGCGTGAAGGAAACAACTTCTCCCCTTCCAGAAAGTTCTACTTCTTCCAACTGAGCTGAACGGCAGGTGGGGCAACTTCGCCTTGGCGGGACGCTCACATGCCCAGACTCACATCTCAGTCCCAAGAGTTTTCCTTTTCTGGCGTTTTCATAGAATGAATCAACGGTCAACATTGTATTCGCTCTCCTCTTTTTTTATCCAGCCCTAAAGGCGTGTACCTGCACAGTCACGCCAGCGCCTCCCATGGAATGGGTCAGCGCCGTTTTGGCACCCTTGATCTGTCTTCCGGGCGAAGCTCTGCCAGTGAGTTGCTGGTAGACCTCGTATGCTTGTCCGGTTCCGCTCGACCCGATAGGGTGCCCCTTTGCCTTCAGCCCGCCCGAGGTATTGACCGGGAACTCACCATCCAGATTGGTGGCGCCTCTTTCCGCTAACTTTCCCCCCTGACCCTTTTCGCACAGTCCAAGATCTTCGTAGGCGATGATTTCGTTGATCGTAAATGCGTCGTGAACCTCCAGGAGATCCATCTCATCGATGCTCATGCCGGAAGCCTCAAGTGTCTTCTTCAGAGCAATCTTAGTCGCTGGAAAACTTGTGAGGTCATCCCTGTAAACGAAATCGGTGTCGCTGGCTTCACCACTACCCATGATGTCAACCGGGGCGTCGGTGAATTTTCTTGCAATCTCAGGCGAGCACAACGCAACAGCACTAGCTCCGTCGCACACGGGAGAACAATCGAGCAGCTTCAACGGCGAGCAAATATTCCTTGAGGCCAGAACTTCTTCGACGGTGACAGCCTTGTGCAAGTATGCCTTCGGGTTCAGAAGCGCGTTTCTGTGGTTTTTCACTGAGACCATCGCCAGCTGTTCTTCTGTCGTGCCGTATTTTCTCATGTGTTCTCTCGCCGCGAGAGCATTAAGGGCAGTGAGCGTTGCTCCGTTCCATTGCTCAAACGGCCTGTCTGATGCCATCGAAATAATTTCTAGTGCTTCCGGAGTCTCCTTTGTTGTCATTTTTTCTACTCCAGCGCAGATCAGAAGGTCGTACTGACCCGAGAGTATCCCGATTACCCCCTGCCTAAGGGATGATCCGCCCGAAGATGAAACCGATTCGACTCTAACTGCCGGAATATTCGCCAACCCAAAGTTATTAGCAAATCCGCCGGCGACGTTTGCCCTGTGTTCGAAAGATTCGAATGCTTGACCCAGATAGAGTGCCTTTACATCTTTCTTCTCCAGCCTGGGGCAGCTGCTGAATAGTTCGTCTAAAGCTTCGTTGAAAAGTTCCGCGGCAGACAGACCCTCCCTTTTCCCGTACTTTGCGCACCCGGCCGAAATGACGGAGCACAGCGGGTGTCGTTTATTCATCGAACTCATGGGCCAAAGTCTCTCCTTATCCCCAAAAATCGCAGGATGATACGAAGTTTTGCTTTGTTCTATCTTTAAGTAAATATGGCGCCCACATCAGCTAAGCTGCGGCGGCAAGATGGCTTTTGGTGATGTTCAAGGCCACGCCTGGTCATCTCGTTTTCAAACCTCAAGCATGAACAGTTTCTATCAAAAGATATTGCAACGATGGTTTTTTTGGAACGCAAAAATGCAAAAAAGAGTGTTGAGTGATAGTTGAGAGCTTCGACTAGCACTCCAACCCTGTCTTTGCGGCGAATAATCTAGTTATGATGTCTAATATCTGTAATTGACTAGAGTCGCTGAATTTTTCGTTCATTTTCTCTATCTTTGGAAGTCCTCTTAGAATGCCTTCAATTTTCGATAGTTCATCAAATATCGCTTTTCCGTCAGATGCCCGTTTGATCGCGTCATCTACCTGCTTTGAGGGAAACTCTTTCCCTGCCCACTCCGATGAAATCTTGTAGTAGGCAATCCCCGCAATGCCCCAGAACCCCATCCTAGTATGGACACTGGTAAGAGCATCAGAGGAAGCAAACCTCAGGACTATTTCCTGCCTCCTTTCTTCGGCCTCTTGAAAGTACGTAAACAATAACCAACTTGCGTAAACTTCTGAGACGATGACCACCGCCGAGTTTGCATCGATAATGTATTTTGGATCATCCTTCGCGCAATCCTTCAGCGCGACCAGAGCGACATTTTCAATCGACTTGAATCCGTACTCATCGAGTTTTGCCCGGCACATCTCGTGGTAGATATCCGCCGGGTCAAGCGAGGAAGCATCACCGTAAGAAATCGCATGCTTCATGTCAGACAAATTGGTAGAAGTTGCAAGCACCCCGCCGCGATTTGACGATGAGACCTTTACAAATTCAACCTCACCAGAAAGAGCAAGCCGCCTTCGCGCAATTGACTGCAGTTTCTTTAGATTAAGTACCATTTTTTAATCACGTGATTCGGTTGACAATCCTAGAAGCAAAATTGCGCGTTCCGGCACTCTCCGCGACCAACCTGATCCATGATATCTTTGGAAGTCTTGCCTTTGCATAACCTCTTGAGCGACGAGCCCCATCTCGGCTCCCGGATCAGAAATCGATCCCAGCCGAGCTTTTTTAAGAGTAACCAAATTTCTCTTCTCCAACCACGTTCAAAAGTTCAAAGCCTAATGAATGTTCTTTTTTGATGGAAAATTCTACGCCGTGCCGTTTCCTACTCGAAAGACCACTACGCCATCGGATGCATTAAACACGGGGTGAAATTCCTGTGGCACATTGATCGCGTTTGGGTTTGAGTATATCACGTAACCCACGTTATTCTGGGAAATTGTATTCAGCCAGCCTCGGTAGTCTGAACTGGTGACCAGCTGATACGAAGCAGGCGCTGTTGTGACGTAGTATTGCGGCATGTACCACCACAAGAAGGTATACCAGTCTGCCTGGATGTGGACGTTAGTGGGCACGTTGCTTTCTACCCAAGCGACTGCCTGTCTGATCCCTGCGTTCAGGGCCGTGTCCACAACTGGGGTATTTTCTATGACGTACGCTCCCGACTGCACTTCAAGCAATGTAAACACGGAGACAACAACTATGAGTACCAGAATTGATGCGGCGATCATGCCTTGCGAACTGTGTCTGTTTGCAAATGAGTAAAAGCTGCCCAACACCCTGCCAATCCCCCAAAACGCCAGAATGATTACTGGCATTATGAATTCAATCGAATAGCGCAGATCCGAGTATGGCCAAAACCAGCTATAGTAAACGAACAAGATGACAA
The DNA here is from genome assembly GCA_050749505.1 of Nitrososphaerales archaeon. GTDB lineage: Archaea > Thermoproteota > Nitrososphaeria > Nitrososphaerales > CADDZS01 > DATLTL01. The sequence continues at coordinate 3,682 of JBOGRL010000204.1, read as the reverse complement.
ACCAGGCAATCAACGAATACACCAGCGGATCTGCGCTCACGAGCTTCTTCTTCTTCTTCTTCTCCTCTGATTGACCCGGTCTTCGCAGGCTGCCAGTTATCAAAAAAACTAGCGAGCAGACCGCCGAAGCAATGAACGCGACCGCCAAGAGATCTCCGTAGAATCCAGTTCCCAGAGAATTGGCGAAGTTGTGGACGAAAAAGTAGTGAGCTAGCGGACTAGAGAAAGGATTGAGCGTTTGCGGCGTGGGAGTTAGGCTGCTAAGATGGTACCCGTGGGAAAGCGGATAGCCTATCCAATCAAGGCTCAAGAGAAGGAGTAATACCATTCCGATTCCCAAACCCGCGTATAGCGACCGAGACCGCAAGACGCTCCTGGCATTTCCTGAAGCTGCAAGATAGATGAGTGCGGGGACGAAAATGATTCCCAGGGCGTACCTTGTGAGGGGCGCAAGCATGAGCAAAGGTATCGCCAGCAAAAACAAGTATCGCCCGCTGACGTTTTTGGACGCGGACACAAAAACAGCCAGCCCCAGAGAAGCGATCGCAATTCCTTCCACATCAGAGTAAACTATCCCTCCCCATTCGATCACCATCGGAGCAACGCCGTAAGTCAGAGCAGGCAGTATTGCAAGCCAAGGGTTCATTATTTTCCTCGCAAGCAAGTAAGCGCCGGTCATGGCTAGAAAATACAACAGCCCAGAGAGCAGATAGCCGCTGTACACGCTCGGGCCAGTTACTCGAAACATCAGAGAAAGTACCACAGGAAGCACTGGAGGTCTCGTGGGATCGTACCCCTGCTGGTACTGAAGATATCCCGCGTAGATCGCGCCGTTTTGGAGAAAGGCAGCGCTGTCCCAACCGAAGGAGTGAGAACTGGCGATCTCCAAGAACCTGTAAATTGAAAGCGAGTATGAGACTATCAGAAAGCACAAAAAGGGTACGATGCTATGCCCTAACAATGAGGAATGATTATTCCGGGTCAAGACTGGTATTCGCTAAAAACAAAACCCAGGTCTGCTGGCGTTAATACGCATATGGAGTAAAGTTCTAGTTGTGAGCAAAAAGAGTTTCTCGAACTCTTGTTGCCTTTCAAACAGGGCCATCCCAGTGAACGGAATGAGACAATATCCATCGATGTCCTCGGAGCAGCAAAAGCTAACCTATGCCCACCCATTGAGCATAAGTCATATTTGCAGCAGGAATGCTTCCGCTGATGTCCGTTGAAGTGTTTCCGTTGTACCAGATAAGGATCGGCTTCTCGTTTGAAAATCCTCCAATTGCGCAACCAGTTCCCAAGCACGACATTGATAGAATGCTGCTCATTTCGTCTGAGGATACATCTGCACCGGGGATGATTTCCAGATTCTTGAATTCCGAACTCGCAGAGTCAGCAGAAGGATCGTATGATGCAACCCACGCTGTAGAGTTTGTGCCCCCAGCATGTCCGACCGGGACGCCGCCGCCCAGCATCCAGTAGTTCCCGGTCCACGCGATGGAGTTGACTGCGTTGTCCAGAGAAGCGCTCAGAGAGTCGTTTGCACCCAGCACCAGATTCAACTTGGAGGTCATGTCATAGACAGCCGAAGTGGTGGGATTGTACTCTGCAAGAAAGCCGACACCACCAATCAACCAGTACTCGCCGTTCCATGCAATTGTCTGAACCGAGTCGAAAGTTGGAACTCCAGATTGGATCAAAGCAGCAAGATTAGTAACTGCGCCTCCCTGGCTGACCATGTACAAAACACCCGTATCAAAACCGTACCATCCTCCGCCGACAAGCCAGTACTGTCCGTTCCACGAGCTCGCATACAGAATTCCATCTTGCTGGTCTGGTATCTGTCCCGAAAGATCAATGAACGTCCCGTTTGCCGTGAGAAATCCCATCGAGAGGTGGTTTGTCGACCCGTAACCTGCCAAGTAGCCAGAGCCCATCCCAGTGAGCAGCCAAATGCTTCCGTTCCACGTCGCGCTGAACATGTCTCCGCCGGCCCATTCCTGCTCGGCGCTACTGGATTCGGAGTAATTTGAGAAAAACAGCTGTGTCGTTCCTGAGCTGTCAAACACGTTCATGTACGGGTTTAGACCCTGCTCATCGCCCCATCCCCAGCCGGTGACCAGCCAGTCAGACCCGTTCCAGCCGCCCGACCAGACGCTTCCCGCGCCAGAGACTGTCTCAAGCGTCGTCCACTTGCCGCGACCGGTTCCGAGGCCTACCTTGTAGAGCTCTGGATGCTGAGTTGTAGTAAACCAACTTCCGCTCTGGCCGCCGACCATGATATACTCTGGGACCTGCTTTGATTCTTTCTCGGAAATGTTGATCTTGGCCACTTTGGCGCTCACGATGCTCCAGCTCATGGTCAGAAGCATCGCAGAAAGCGCTATTGCCATGATTGCGACTATTGTTGGTTTCCTTTGCACGTTTGTCATTTTCTTGATGACACGCAACGAAAAATCTCCTTAACTAAAACCAGCGATTTAGAACAGGGAGAATTACTGCCATGACCATGTGTTCTAAAAATAGAACAACGTATTTTCGACCGCGCCGGCTGTATTTCGCAAAGAAGATCGCAGTTGTAGTAGAAAGCGGAAGTTCGCGATGATTATCCTAGGATTCACGAGTAGTTTTTCCGCTGGCTCCGAGATTACTATTGCGACACGGGGATTTCTTCCACCGCCTTGAGAGAAAATCGGATGAAACTCGAAATTCTGAAAGCTGATGAAAAAAGGACGCTTGCAGATTCCGATAAAAGTCCGGAGAAAGGCCACGTATAACGGATTCGGGGTTACAGCAAAGATTTGGAATGATGCACTTTCAATTGAGTCTGCCTCAAACATATATGACAGACTTTCATTTGATGTAAAGTTCAACTTCAAAAGAGCCTGGAAAAATCACTATCCAGTCTACGAAGAGCAGCCGAGAGGCAGGACAGCTGCTCGATGAAGTCAAAGAAAGCGTTTCCTAAAGAAGACTGCGTGCTAGCGAACCTACTGAGAAAAAATGATAACGCACCATCAAATTTTTGAAAGAAAGATTCAGTATTCTCTTGCGGGCAAATGATTTCACAGTATTCATCGCTTGCTCGTAGGTTCGGAATTGTTACTTGGCAATGGTTCTTATTGTATTAGAGTGTACGCAAATTATGTTGGTTCTGGTATCCGCTGTTGGCCGAAAAATTCGTCGTTTCACTTCCGGTGTGAAAGTCTCAAGATTCTTTCAGTTCAATTCTCTAGGGAGGTGGTGTTCCACCGCCGGTGCAACCAATGCCTGCTGTGAATCAATTCCCGTAGAAATGGTACCATGAAAGACCAATATAATCCCATTCGTTACAACTACCATTGGTTGAAAACGAGCCCAAAATCACCACCCAATGATAAAACAAGCAAGGCCAAAAATTCCTACAGATAGTCCCACCATCTGACCTACGCTCAATTCAAACATGGAATGTCTGAGAAATTGATTCACTCTTTTCTTTCGGTTCACGGCTTCTCAACTACTCCAAAGCCGACTGCAAATCCTGCCCATTTCGTTGCTAGATTAGTCAATTGGCTGTTCGCGAGCGAATCAATATGTTACTTTGATTTACACTTTGTTCATAGATTGCCCTAGCAATTCGAGCCATTTTTGTTCTCAATCTGGATTCAAGCTCTTTGAGCTGGGCGTCGTTATCACCCGAATTGAA
>JBOGRL010000203.1:0-2391 GCA_050749505.1 Nitrososphaerales archaeon | reverse complement strand
GAGAAGAACAGATACTTTCCGGTAATGTCTTCTGTTGGATTTCTCCTTTTGAAGAACCACAACCACGGTCCATCTAAATCTTCTAATTGTTTAGTATGGACAGCATCGTCCTTTTTCATTCAAATATTTCCTTCCGGGCATTACCAGTGTTTTCGGTTTGCTAAGCTAGCTGTTTGTTGTTTTTCGGTCAAGAAGGGTTTCGGGCTATCCTGAGGTTTTGCAGAGCTGATGAAACCATAGAGGTTTGAGAGATAGGAGAGGTTCTGCCTCCAAGGCACTTCTTCGCCAAGCCCAAGATAGACAATTATTTCATCGTCCGTCTTGCCTTGAGTTCTTAGCTCCCTTGCAATTCTGATAATTTCGTTTTGACTAAACTTTGACTTCTGGAAGACCTTGATTACCTTGCGAACCGCACACCAGAGTCCACTGTGCATTATCATGTGGCAGTCCGGACAAATCACTTCCAAGTTTTTGTCTGAGTTGTCTTTTGGGTTTCCATCAATGTGATTTACATGCATGCCTTTATCCGATCTGTAACTACAATAGGCACAAGTGTAATTGTCTCTCTTGAGAATGCGAAGACGAATCTGTTTCCAAGCTGCACTCTGCATGAAGTCATTGTCTTCTTTTGTCCGCCATGCAAGCTCATAAGAGAGAACTAGGGGCTTCAATGTAGATCCATTTCACTCGTAGTACTTACTGATTCTCTTGTCTCCTCTCACGACATATTTTCCTTCCATAGTGTCTTCGTCCGACTTGTAGGGAATTTTTTGGGTAATTCCTAGAGATCTAAGTGCCTCTCGTATTCTTTTCACATCTGCCTCGTCAGTCCAATCATAAGTGTAGACGCAAATCACTTTCATCCTTGGATTCGGCGCATTAGGGTTTACCCTGGCAGTCGCAACCTTGGAGGAACGACCTAACTTGCCATCTTCAGTAGCCTTCTTTATCTTCCCCCAAACTTCATTTACTCGCTCCACTGGCTCGAAAACCAGCCATTTGCCGCTATTGCGACTAGGTTTCGGATATTTCGTTTTCTTTCGGCTCGCATAGATCCAATATACTTCTGTAACTTGCGAAGGTCTTGATTCGCTGAAGCGGTCAGAAAGGTCTTCTTGGTATTCGTGAATTGCGTCTTTCAGTTCTGTCATTGGTCACACTGATGGATCGAATACAACTTATACATAAGTGATTGACGAAATTGTAATTCGTACCTAGGATCCAAACTAATACGTGAAAAGCATGAATATGTGATAGTCTCTGGTAGAAGCACTCACATGCACAATAGTTGTGGCTGGCAGATCAATTGATCTTCCTCAAATGCTATGACAAGATTTTCCCTACATTCCTCTAACTCAGACCTTATCCTCGCTTCCTCACTACCCAATCTTGTCTTGCCTATTCTTCTGTCCAGCCTCAATTGAGCCAAAAGAGTCCAATCAACATAGCAAGTGAATATTCCAAATACGTCTAGCATTCTGCTGTCTTCAAATGTGTCGATTGCAAAATTTGCAAGAAAATCTCCCCTGCAATAAGTTGGAAGAGCAAGATAGTCAGTTAGTTGGTCGATAAGCGTCCAGTAATCACTCTCTGAAAATGAAAATACTCTTGTTCCATCAGCCTCGACGTACTCTTGATAGTATGATCCGAAGTAGAATTTGTTCTGTGCAAGTAGCACCTTAAGGTCAGATTGGATTGCCAATTCGCCTAGGCTAGGTACAACCCACCAATTCCCTGTTGAAACTAAGAATAATAATTGACCGTTGTCTCCCCTTCCAAATCCAAAATAGAGAGTGTAATTAAAATCGAGTGATTTGTGTACAACACTGAATATTACGTCAGGCTTCTGTTGCATGTCTTGAGTAGTGAGTTCGTTCTCCATTATTTCCATAACGATCTCCGAAAAAATTCGATAGACTAATAACTCTACGCCGGACATTTTCTTTTGGAACTTTAAGTGCCGCAATAAAGGGCGCGGAGGGCTTCATTGGGCGGAAAGCCGTCAAATGAAGCTTCAGGACACGCACCCACCACGGGAGCGAATCCCCAGAGGCCTGTCATCAGAAAGAAATCCTGTTTTCTTGAGGCTTATGTTTTGTGAGATTCTTTCTCGTTCCGATCGGCAGCAGACATGGCTCTTTCTTTGAAGTCTTGATTCTTTCCAGTTCGATCTGAGTTCGACTGAATACGTGAAGCTGCTTCCTTGGTCATCAACGCTTTGTCTAAAGCCCTTATCGCACTGATCCTTTGCGCAGATGTTCTGGATCCCCGCGATTCTCTTCCCTGACCTTGGTGGTGAGCTTCATTTTTGGAATCGTAATCTCTGTCAGAACCCATGGTACAGATTAGGAGGAAATAACTAAAGTCACTTTATCCTTTGGACACAATCTT
>JBOGRL010000202.1:0-4797 GCA_050749505.1 Nitrososphaerales archaeon | reverse complement strand
CGGCTCTGCCATAATGGGAGTTGGATTGACGCTCTCTGAGGAAATGAATTTCGAGAACGGTCGCCTGTTGAATTCTGGATTCCTTGACTATCGACTTCTGACCGCTTCTGACTCCCCCGAGAAGTTTGAGGCTGTCATCATGGAATCGAGCAAGATGGATGGCCCGTACGGTGCAAAGGGCGTGGGCGAAATCGGAATAGTGCCAATAAGCGCAGCCATCGGGAACGCTATCCACAACGCCACGGGAATCAGGATCAAAGGGGCCCCGATTTTGAGAAAGACGATTCTCGATTCTCTGGCGAAGTAAAAAGAGAAGTCCAAAAAAAATCGTTTTCGCAAAAAGGATGAAAACGTGGAAGAAAACCTTCAGGGTCCGAATACCATTCGCAAGCTGGTCGCATACTTGATATACGTATAGAGTGCTCGACATCTCCCTAAGCTAACATGAACTCAGTCCCGACAGAATTTGATGTAATAGTCATCGGAGGCGGAATAAATGGGCTCACAAGTGCCGCTTATTGTGCAAAAATTGGGCTCAAGACAGTGGTCATAGAGCGGAGAGATCAGGTGGGCACGCACGCAGCTACAGAAGAGTGGAGTTACCCCGGTTTTAGAACCAGCCCACACGCTACTTCGCACAGAGTCGGAGACAGTCCCTGCATGCTCGATCTTGAACTCGAAAGGTTCGGGCTGGAACTTTATCCTGGCAGATTTGACTTTTCGATGTGCTTCCAAAATGGCAAGGCGATTGTTCCCGATGCGTGGGACGTCAATCGTTGCTGCAAATCAATAGAGAGATTTTCGCAACACGACGCAAAAGTGTTCAAAGACCTCTACAAGGCATTGCAGCCCCTCCAGGAAGGGATATGGTCCAACTTCATTTATGCTGCTCCCAGTCCAGAGCGCTGGGAGTGGGTCGCGGAGAAATTTTCCAAACTTCCTCATGTACCCGAGGACTGGTGGAACGTCACCGCGTTTGAGCTCGTTGATCTTCTGTTTGAAGACGACCAGATCAAAGCTTGGAAGGCGTCAATCCCTCATGCGATTACAATGCCTCCAGACCAGAAAATCGCTGGACCGCTTGGAGTGATACTCACCAGTGGCTCCTCTGGGGCAAAGCAGGCACTAGGAGGATCTCATCAAATCCCTCACGCTTTGATACGGTGCATAATCCACCATGGTGGCAAGGTCTTGCAAAGCTGTGAAGTAGAAAAAATCATAATAGAGGACGGAGAGGCAAAAGGAGTAATCCTCGGAAAGAACTCTTCGTATCCGGAGAAAAAGATAATCGCCAGGCGCGCGATAATTAGCGACCTCAGTCCGGTCCCGACTTTTCTCAATTTGGTCGGAGAAGACCATCTCGATAAGCAGGTAGCATGGGTTTTGAAATATGCATTTGACTATGACAACGAAGGGCTGTTCACGGCTTCGTTCATGACTACAGAACTCCCGAACTGGAAGGGCAACGAATTCGACCCCCACATGAGAGAAGTCTGGACTTTTCTCTGCGGCGTAGAAAATCTGGACGATTTCAAGAAGATGATCACTCAATTAGAATCTGATCAGATTCCAGACCCGCTAACAGCTCTTGGGGATGACTTTATTCTGACTCTGCACGATGAAACGGCCGCCCCGCCGGGATACCACAACATCCAATTTTGGCTGAACGTGCCTTACAACTTGCGTAAGCTCGGGGGGCCTGAAAAGTGGGATGATGTTTCACCGCAAGTTTTGGAAGACACTATTGAGATGGTGGAGCGCTACGCCCCCGGCTTCAGGAGAACGATAAAACACAAAGTAGGAATCAGCCCGCTGGATATTTTCAGGAAAAATCCGAGCGCGGTTTTGGGGTCGCGTCATGGCGGTGTTGTCAAGCCCGGCCAGCTTTATTTTGACAAGCCGTTCCTTGGCTGCAACGCGCCCAGAACTCCTATAAAGAAACTTTACATATGCAACGGCATGTGGCCGTGGAACAATACTATCTTGGCGACCGGATACATTGCGGCTCTCGAACTGATCAAGGATCTGGGCATCCAGCGGCCCGAATGGTGGACTCACAAACCTGGGGAGTGGTTCCGCGGTTGGGTAGAAAGGAACGGAAAGCAGGCGCTGGTAAACAGAACGTTCAACTCGTAAGACTACCAAAAGAGGTTTTCGAAACTAATGACCAATAATAATCAAGGAAAGGAAGAACCGGAATACGACGTCATCGTAATCGGCGGTGGCCCCAATGGTGAAGTCCTTGCTTGTTATCTTCAGCGGGCTGGAGGCAAGGTGCTTCTGGTCGAGAGGCGTCACGAAATGGGCGGAGGACTAATGACCGAGGATTTTGCGGGATTTCGCTTCAACCTGCACGCAACCTACATGATGATGGGAGAACTGATGCCTCCGGTTAACGATCTATTCCTTGCACAATACGGCGTCGATTTTCCCAGACCGGAGGTGCAGATGTCTCTTTTCTACGAGAAAAACAGGGCACTCGTGTTTTATCTCGATCCTCGCAAGACCGCCGATTCAATTCGAAGACTTTCTCCAGGCGACGAAGCAAAATTTGAGAAACTGTACGGCGATTTCAAGAACGTCTGCGAAAAGTGTCTCATCCCCTGGACTTATGTTCCGCCGCAGACACCGGAGAATTATTCCTCGATGCTCCGGAGAACTGAGATCGGGAGAAAAGTGCTCGAACTCACCGGGATGAGCGCCATCGAAATCATCGAAAGTTATGGGATCAGAGACGATCGCGTAAAAGCAGCGATCCTCTATCTCGGGTGCAAATGGGGAGTCGATCCAAACCTCAAGGGGATAGGACATCTGTTTGCCTTCTACGCTTATAGGATGATGAACGCGGCGATAGTCCGCGGCGGAAGCCACAGGCTCAACTCTGCCATAATGAGATCTGGTTATGAAGCCGGGCTTGAGGTAAAGGAGCTTACTGAAGCAAAGAAAATCATAGTCGAGAATGGGGAAGCCAAAGGAATAGTCACAACAAAGGGAGAAGAAATCAGGGCACGAGCCGTCGTCAGCTCGCTAAACCCGCCGAAGACGTTTCTGGAACTAGTGGGCGAAGATAAACTGAGAGACCCTGAAATTGTAGACTCTGCAAAGAATTGGCAGTGGGATCAGTGGAGCCTATTTTGCATGCACATGGCTACCAAAACTCTGCCAAAATACAAGGCGGAATCGACTGATCCCCACTGCGGAGAGGCAATTTCGTGCGTGATTGGGTATAGTGGCGTTGATGAAGTGGTGAAGCACTGGAAGGACAGCATGAATAGCACCCTTCCGGGAACCAACGCGACGTTCACTCCGATGAGTCTATTTGATCCATCGCAGGCTCCAACTGGTTACAACATTGTGCGCGTAGAAACCGAGGCTCCGTACGAGGTAGCGGGAAGCGATTGGGATACGTTGATGTATGAATACCGAGACAGCATACTTGACGACTGGTACGAGTACCTCACAAACAAGGAAGAGTTGCGAATAATAAAGAACTACGTCTATCCCCCGAATTACATCGAGCTAAAGCTTCCAGATATGGTGAGAGGCTCATTCAAGCAGGGTGCTTACATTCCTTCGCAGATCGGCTATTTGAGACCAAACTCAAAATGCTCAAGCTACTCGACGCCGATCAAGGGATTGTATGTCACTGGAGCGTTCGTGCATCCAGGTGGAATGATAACCCTGGGCCCCGGCTACGCGGCCGCTCGAAAGGTAGCAGACGATTTGGGCCTCGAGGTCTGGTGGAAAGCGCCAGACTGGTTGGAAGAAGCCAGGAAGAATGGGTTCGTTGCTTTTGATAGAGAACTAGAATCTTGACGGTCAGAAAAAAATGAACGATGATGCGTCACACCCGGTCGAATCCGGGGAGTAGGGGCACACTTGCGCTCGATGTCCTCTGCCCTAACTATTGCTTTTGTGGCCATCATACAATATTTGGGTTCTCTTTCATCTTCGGGTGAAAATAGAGAGCAGAAATCAACGGAGGAAAAACTTGGTTTGATTTGCTGAGGCAATCAATGAACAATGCATAAATCCCGTAGAGTCTGACCTGATTCAATATTGAATTGAATTTGATGCGAGTGGCCCGGGCCGCAGCCTACTTTTTCGCAATTTCGTTAATCTTGTCAGGCATCTTTCTCCTTGTCTTTCTTATCTTTATTGCCGCAGTTAACGGAGTGTCAGACTGCGGAAACTCTTGCCAAGGAATGTTTCGGGCTTTTGTCTCGGATCTTTTCACCAACGACTATATTGCAGGGGTGTTCACTTGGAGTATCATCTTCCTGATCGCGGGCACGATACTAACCGTTTGGGTGAGACGGCGGTATTCCAAGTCGAAAGAAAAATCACTCGAAATTGAACAACCTTCCAATTCGAGCAAAATCACCCGCTAGCTCGAACGGAACTCCCGAAATGAAATGCTCGCAAATTCACCCGACAACGAAAGAGAACCAATATTTGTAACATTTCAATTGGTTTCATGCAATATCTCATTGAAAACAATAGGGGACCCCCCTAGGGGGAGGGGAGACGGCAGCTATAATGTCTGTATCTATCGTGTTAGGGCAGTGCTCTCGACGAACGTCGAGCATATGTTCTGCCGCGGCATTTGCCCAAAGAAGATGATTTTCTGAGAAAAGTACCAGAAAGGAATTTCAAACGCTCAACAATGAGCCGGCAATCAAGGATTTCAGGGCCTCGTTCGACTCAATGTAGAGTTGGGTTAGCCTAGCATCCCGAAGGAATCGCTCAACGGGGTAATCCCTGATAAACCCGTATCCCCCGTGCACTCGTATCGAA
>JBOGRL010000201.1:0-3188 GCA_050749505.1 Nitrososphaerales archaeon | reverse complement strand
GCTCCAGATCGTCAAGAGCCCCTCTGCACAGCTCAAGGAACTTTTCTCTCGGGGTGCTCTTTATGCTGACGTTGTACTTCTTTTCAGTGTAAAGCTCTACGGGGAGACCATTCCTGTCTATCCCCATCGGAAAAAGAACCTCGAACCCGCGCATCCTGGCTGAACGGGCGATCATGTCGATCTCCGAATAAGAAGATGCCCCGCCTATGTGCCACGGTCGGCCCGAGGGATACGGCGGAGGCGTGTCTATTACAAACAAGGGCTTTGAAGAATCTACGTCAAACTTTCCTATTCCGTCCTTTTCCCATTCTGCGAAAATGCCCGCTTCGAGTGATTTGTCCCACAACTTGATCTCAGCGAGCGGGTTTTGATACCCCTCGAAGTCATGACTCGTCTCCTGGTCATCAGTCAAGATGCTCTGTACCTCAAGATCGCTGAAATGCCGCCAAAGTTTTTGAGCATCGCACCATCCTCGGTCCTTGACGAAATCACTTCAACGTTTGCACCGGAGTCTACCGCGGCTTCCGCAAGGTAATCTACGACATCCTTCTCTGAAATCTCGACCTCGTTTGAGCCGCACTTTGGACAGACGAGCAAGTTTTGCTTTTCCGCTACGATCTGCGAACGCGGGACGAATTTCTCTGTAACGTTCCCGCACTTTTTACACTCGCCCCTGATATACACCATGTCTACGTCTTCGTTTATCAAAATAGTGTCGACCGCGGCCTTCTTTAGGGCGGAGAGTATGTCACTGATTCCGTAAATCGCAAGACCGGTGTCAGAGTTTATTTCGTGAAAGAATCTCTGGACTAGCTTCTTCTCCTCGACGACGCGTACGTTCTCCAGAAGTTTTCCAGATTTTTCGATCGTCTCTCTCACGCCTTCTCTCCCAGCATAACCAGAGTCAAGAGTTCCTACAACAATATTCTGCAGTCTATAGTCCAAGTACTTGTCCTTAACAAACTCGTCCTTTGTCGGCCCCGGGCCGCTGACTATCAACGCCTTGATCTGATATTGTTCCAGGAATGCTTTTTTTGCGTGATCTGCGAGCCTGTTGAAATAATCTGTGAGCTCCATTTCTCTCAGGCGTTCATAACGCCTGGCCGATTGTCCACCCTTCCTAGTTTTCCCAGAGACGCCCGAGCTCAACGTATCTACAACTTCCCACGTATCGCCCGAGACAACGCCCAGACCTGCTTCGGTCGCATCCATAGACAAAATTCCTACGACGTTTTGCTCTCGAAGCATTTCGCGCAACGGATCGAGGTGGAAATGGTCGTCGCAACGATATAGGTACGTCGTAACCGGTTTCTGAGGCAGAACTTCGAATAGATCAATTGTTTCATTGCCCGGGCCACCGGGTCCTGGAATCGCGCCGCAGAAAATTACAATTCCGTTTTCTGGAGTTTGCTTGTACAACCGTAGCCTTGCCATCGTTTTGGTTAGCGCGTCCTGTACGTGGTTCCTAGTTGTGTCTGATTTGATGTTTGATGCGGTTCCGCTCTCTTCTCTTAACGCAGCAATTGCCTCGTGCACTGGTTTTTTCGGAGGAAGATACAAACTAACGAGTTCAGTCCCCCTGCCTGTTTTGTTTGAAAGATCGGAAAGTAGTTTCCTGATCCTGTAAATCGCGACTGAATCAAATTTCTTACTAGTATCGCCAGTTGGCAAAGAAAAAACACCTCCGGAGGGTGAAGAGTCAGCTCACGCTTATGTGAGCGTCTTGAACGGGTCGTAGACCAATACTACCAAGCGGTGACATGCAGATATGGGATACTCTTAAGCTCTGTATGCTTAAAAAGGAAGCGGCAAGAAATCGGATTCAAAACTTGTGGCTTTTCTTCGACATTGGCGAAACTCTGCTTTCAGAGAAAAACTTTCACACCGCAAGGAATGACGGCCTGTTCTTAATTCTAAAACAGAGAAAAAGAGATCTGACAAGGTCTGCGTATGACGCTGCACATAAGCGGGCGATTCTCTCGCGGCCAGAAGGGGAAGCCTCAAGAGTTAGGGCCATCTGCCGCGAGATACTTGGCCCTGGCGAATACTATCAGGCAGTACAGGAATATCATGAGAGGGTAGGGCAACCGCTCGTGAAGCGGTTTGAGGAAAATCCGAACAGTATGTTCAGCCCATATCCCGAGGTTCGGCGCGTATTGGATTATCTAGCAACGAGGTACTCGCTCGGCATAATAGCAAACCAACACCGAAATGTGAGAGGTCATATGGAAAAAACTTGGCATCTGGGATCGTTCTTTGATTTCATGATATTGTCCGAGGAAGTTGGATTCAAAAAACCAGATCGCGAAATCTTCTTGCTAGCCTTGGACAAGGCAAGGGTTGAGCCGGCAGAAGCTTGGATGATCGGCGACAGAGTGGATACAGATGTGGGCCCATCGAGATCGCTCGGAATGAAAGCGATAAGGGTCATCCACAACTCAGAGGTTTCAATAATTCCACCCATCTCGGATTACGAAGTCCCCGACTATCAATTTCAGGACCTGAGGCCACTGCTAAAACTGTTCTGAGAAGGAGAGCAGTATTCCTTTATGTACCTTTCAGAGAGCGCTCTTGCGCGGGCTAGATCTTCGTCATTGATTCCAGGGACACCGCACATTAACAAAAGCGCGTCGTGTGTGTTTTCTGTGACCTTGCTTTCAGCAGAGTCCCGATAAGGATAGATTGCGATCAATTTCTTGTTTTTTTCATCTTCTATGACAACTTCGACCCCGGAAAGAATGATCGGCGCGTTCATTCCTATTCCAAGGAATGATTCTCCATTGTCAGCTAGCCTCATCATGAGAGATTCCTTGGCAACTAATGAAATATCAAAAGCCGCGATCGCGACTGAACTTTCAGCCGAGGCAATGTTGTATGCGTCCACCAGCGTGTTGATTGTTGGTAGGCCTTTTCCGCCCAGGATTCTTCTGATTAGCGCCTCCCCGGCAGGCCTCGTCTTCGTGGGATCTATACCAACCTTCCAGTAAAAGTCTCGGTATGCCCTGAGTAGCGGGATACTTTTGACTTCTTCTAGGGAACTGACCCGCTGCCTTATCTCTGCCTGCTTTTGCTTCTTAAATTCCTCGAGCCACTGGTCAGATTTTCTTACCGAGAGATTCTTGAGCTCGAGCTCTTTGACCCGCAACCCGGAAAAGGCTCGAGAAAGTTCTTCTGTTATTCTCATGCGC
>JBOGRL010000200.1:0-10498 GCA_050749505.1 Nitrososphaerales archaeon | reverse complement strand
GTTGATAACTGCGTAACTGCCATCGGGTGGAGCTTCGTACGGAGGGGCGGAAAAACTTGTGACGTATATGTAGCCGTTCGAGGGATCGAAGGTAAGCGATGTCGGTGTTACCTCGGTATAGTAGCTTGGGAATACGAGCGAAATTGTCGTTATTACACTGCCAGTTCCTGCATTCAATATCGTAATGCTGTCAGAGCCGGCATTGCCCACGAACAGTTCATTGTTCGAAGTATCAAGTGCCTCGGCAATCGGTCCAGAACCGACCGATATGGTCGAAGAGGCAGAGTTCGACGACGCAGGTGCCGATGGCGGAAGCGGTACGCCGCTAGCGCACCCGGTTGGAATAACTGCCAAGTATCCTGAGAACGGGCTTCCGGTGCCGATAGCGGCATAGAGATTGCAATTGTTTGTGTCCACTGCTATCCCGGAGACCACGGTCGTTGCCTCTGGAAATGAGACCTGCGCGATTATGGAGTTTGTTGTTGGATCTATCGCAAAGACATTGTACGAATCGTCGGAGACGTATAACGTATTGGTGTTGGGATCAAATGAGGCAAACCCACTTTGCAGATTGCCGCCATAGGCCGGGACCACAATCGACGAAGAGATCAGGTTGCTCGAAGGATCGATTTCGCTTACATTCGACTGGTCAGTGACATAAATTGCCCCGCTCGTCGAATCATAGACAATTGTACCTGCGCTATGGTTAAGAGAAATTATCGAAACAACGCCCCCGGAGCTTGGGTTGATGACATCGACTGCACTTTGTGTCGCGCTGAGAGTAACCGTCTGGTAGAGCAAACCGTTCGAGGGATCGTAAGCGAGCTGTCCCAGCCCTCCTCCATTCGGAAGGAGAATTTGACCCAGTATCAATCCCGTCGAGGGATCTATGGCGTAGACAGATGAGCTCGTTCCTGTTACGTACAGAATGCCGTTGCCGCTGTCGTAGACGATTCCAAGACCATCATCTAGATTATTGCCGGTAGGAATGGTGATCGTATTTACGACGCTGTTGGTTGCGCCGTCGATCACCGTTACTGTTCCGTCGCTTTCAGGAACGTATAGGAAACCGTTTGATGGATCGAAGGCGATCGCACCGCTCGAGAAAACCCCCGGGACCGGAATGCTCGCAACTATGGAATTTGTTTCTGGATTTATGACGCTTACATTTAGGTCATCATATGGCGCCCTGATCTCAGTAAGGTAGAGCAAGCCGTTGTCCGAGTCGTATATGACCCCGTTAGGTTGCGCGCCGGGAATCGTGGCAGGTATGGTCGAAGTGACGATGTTCGCGGCAAAGCCTACGCCGCCCGGATCGGTTATCTCGCCGTTCGCAACACCGTCAAGGTCTCCTGGTCCGCCGTCGGTTATGGTAAGCGTGGTCGTATTTCCTTCTTCCGCCGTTATCAGAGAGGTTGCGTTGATCCATTGCGTTCCGTTGTACTTCCAGTACTGCGTGTCCGGTTTTAGCGCAGTGGGGAGTGTAATACTCATGCTTATTGTTTGGCCCTTGGCTAGGCCGTCAACGGTCCAGCTGAACATTCCGTAGGGAAAAGAAACGGTACTGGGCTTGTCTTTCTGGCCAAGACTCGGCGTTGAAATTGAACTGATGTTTAGAAAGGCCCCTGCGCTCGTCGAAAAAGTGACGTCGCCATTGCCTGTTGAAGCTGGCAACGCGGCCGTCGTGGCTGTCGGCGAGAGGACGACTAGTGTGTAGTTCACTTCGTCCTTCTGCCCGTCAGCGCCCGTCGCAGTAAGCTTTACGATGTGCGTCCCGGTGGGAGTAGCTATCGAGGTCTGTATCACGAATGAGTCAAGTGTTCCTGTGGTCGAATCCGTGATGGATTTTTCTTGCCACGACAAACTAGCGCCAGCGGGCAGACTGCTGTTTGAAAGTGTAACGCTTTGAGGCCCTCCCAAGACGAGAAAGCTTGACGAAACGTTGTTGCCCTGCCTTACCGCAGCCGCCGTAGAATTGAGTTCGATTTTGACAGTGGGAATGAACGTTGCAGTTATAGTGTCGGGACCCGACACTTCTGCAGAGGTAGACTTTGCGTTTGCATCATTCAGCGTAATCGACGAAGTGTTTGCAGACCACGAAGAAAACGCATAGCCAGAACTGTTTGTCGCAGCTATCTGTACCGGAGAGGCTGCATCGAGCCAGTTTACTCCTTGGGGCGGGCTGGTCGAACCCGAGCTAGTAGGTGTTACATCCAAGGTTACTTCATATTGCGTCGTGTATGCGCCGAGCGCCAAATTGGTGTTGGAGAAAATCGAGATCGTTCCGGAAGCGAGCGCGGGCACGTACCTGACTCCAGGGCTTGCCCCGCTGATCGAGGACGACACGTTCCATCCGACTGTACCACCTGCTTGATTTTCAAATACGACCTGATTGGTCATGGAAGAGGACATCGTGTAGCCGGTTATCACTCCGTTGTTTATTATTTGAAGCGAAACGCTCCACTTTGTTCCCAGGGGGAGCCCCGTTTCGTTGAAGGTTACAGTATAGCCGGTCACTGTGAGTCCATATATTCCTGATCCTGTCGCGCCAGAAGGTGAGACAGCGGAAACGACAAAGTTGTAGGTTCCAGGAGGCGCACTAGCACCGGTATCAATGGTTACCGAATCTTCCACACCTGATTGTGAAATGAGAACGGGATTAGATGTCCAGTCCAGCCCGAAATAATAGGAGTTCGGCGCACCATTACAGTTCGTGCAGCCGCTCGCCAGATTTGGCGAAAGGTACGAGTTGTCCGAGGGCCCGCTGACTGTAGCCTCTGAAGAGACTGAAAATCCGTCTTCCACTCCACCAGAATTTGGAGAGAAGGAAACGCTGTTGGGCAGTCCGGTATAGATTACCGTGGCGGGATTTGACACTTCGCCGAGATATTGCTGCCCGGGGTTTAGGACGTACACGTCGTTGTCGGCCGAATCGTATGCTCCCTGCCCTAGAAACGGTTCGGACAACACAGGTATATTTTTCAGAGCTTTGTTGTCGTTTGGCGAGCTTACATTTCCGTTAATCACTGAAGTATAATTCGAGTGCGGGTTTGGCACGTATATCTCGTAGTTAGAAGGATCGAAAAGTATCGAAGCGCAGTAGTTGCTGCCACACGATCCGCCTATTCCGGTTTTGATAGTAGCGACAACCGAGTTTGTCGCCGTGCTGATCGCAGATGTTGTATTAGCATAATCATTCGTAACATACAAGTCACCGTTGTTCGGGTCAAGGGCCAAGGCATCAGATCCGTTACCCGCCTGAATGTTTGTCACAGCGTAGACGTCATTAGTCGAGCAATCTAGCGCAGTGAATGAACATGTCGATGCTTCCAGAGCAGTAACCGCGCTGTTTACGGTATCACCGATAACCCCGGGATCTGAAATGTAGACGTAGTCGTTCGAAGAATCATAGAGAGAGTTGATAGGATCATCATTGCAGCCGCTTGCACCACATGGCTCATCCAAATCCTGCATAAACCACTGTGGCGGCTGCGTAGTCGTGGAACCTGAAATTACCGTGACAATGCCGCTGTAATCATAATACGACGCAGGAAGATCGTAAGGACAGCTGTCAGGTACGAATATTGTATTGTCGATCGTGTCGACGGAAGGATTCCCTCCTCCACATGACGCGTTGACCGATGCCACATACTCATTCAACGCTGCATTGATAATGTCCACGCCGCCGATGTATTCACAATTCGGCCCCAACGGGTATCCGCAGTCGCTTGAGACGTAGAGCTGATCGGTATCTGGGTCGTAAGCAATCCCTGTTATCGTACCAGAAGTTTCGCTGGGAATCGTGGCCACAACGGTGTCGCTGGATGCTGCTATAACCGAGGTTGAATTTGATCCTTGGTTTACAACGAAGACTTCGTTGTCAGTAGAATCATACGCAATCCAGGTCGGGTTTGTACCAACTGGAATCGTGTTAATTACGGTATTTTCTGTTGGTGAACCAGTAGCCCCGTCGATGACCGAAACGCTATTCGATTGATAATTTGTTACAAAGACCTGATTATTTGCTGGATCGTAAACTGAAGAGAACGGATCACTTCCGACGCCGACGAGTTTCTCATAAGACATGGATACGTTAACCGGCGAAGTAATTGTTAGTGATCCATCACTGCTCGAGTGTGCTAAAGTGTAGCTCACATCTGTCGCGACGCACACTGACCCGACACTCACACACGGATTGCTTTGATAGTCGTAGGACACAGACTGGCTCGCATCTACCCAAATGGTGAACGGCGTGACACCGCCGTCCGTAGTTCCGTTTGACAAACTGTAGGTAACACTAGGAGCAACTGCGGAGCCCGTTTGATTGAATGAAACTAGATACTGAGTTCGATAAGTCGCCTGGACAGTTAGAGCACCAGAGATTGTTTGTGGAGAGGATGGATTCACGCTCACAAATGCGTACCTGACTCCGTTCGTTGTGCCCTTTACATCTTGACCAAAACTGTACGAGAGTGCCAAGCCAGACTGAACGCTGATAGAGAAAGGCGTAGTTTTGCTTCCGATCGTGCCATTGGAAAGTGAATATTGGACTGTGGCTTGCACCGATGATCCGGTTTGGCTGAAGCTGACATTGTAACTGGTCTGGGCAAAAACTCTAGGAATCAGGGCCATAGAGCTTAGTGTCAGAACTATCAGAACTGCAATAGCTAGTGATCTGTTTTTGTTCTTCACGACTGCCAGCCCAGTGGTCTTCAAAGTACTCAAAGCCCCCCGATCGCGGCATACTCCGAATTAGGGCATAAATTGGACGCTAACAATTGCTACCAATGACCAAATCTTTCAGCTTCTACTGCGTACAAAATCACGTCAGTTTGCACTCTTCCGCAGAAAATACTCTTTGTCGTATAGATTGATACATACTCCTGACTCTTTTGCCCTGCTATAAATCCCAGCTGAAGGCAAAACTCATGGATGTGAATTTCAAATTCATATGATTCCGAGAAGTGAGCACCGTACGCCGCAAAGGAAAATTCGGCACGGATAATTAAAATTAGGGCAGTAGTGAATCTACGATATTCCACTCCATGCCGATCTCAGCGACTGACCTCTGAATCGCCGATACGGTTTGGAACGTAGATCTATCGAACCTAGTCCGAAAGTTTTAGGAACTGTGAATAGATAAGATCGGAAAAATATTATAGTATTTTTCCGCAACTGGAACCAAGAGAGGCCGAATTAGCTAATTATCATCATCTGACTGGTTACGTTTACGTGCAGGTGTCTGCCGTGTTTCCAGTTTGTCGCAAAACATTAATTATGTTGGTGGATTTCACCAATTAGTGTATTCTTTTCGCGAGTCCCGCGATCGCTTCGGCTCGCTTCTAGTGCTGTTCTTCATCTAGAGATCGAATTGGAAATGTTAATGTCCCAGAGCTCGGCTTTGGCCTGAAGTCGATAATTTTGAGACATAGAGTAGGAGGGTTCATTCTTGATCGTTGAAAGGACGTATACCATCAAGCAAGAAGGGAACCATCCCTCCGTGTCAAATCCTTTCAGAGAGCTTCCGTTCGTCGGAAGGAATGAGGAGCTGGATATTGTCGAGGCCCGACTCGCCGAGACAGTCAAGGGAAGAGGCGGAATAGTCTTCCTTTCAGGAGAGGCAGGCATCGGAAAGACCAGACTGGCTGCCGAAGCTGTAAATCGAGCGGAGCCCATGGGATACAGATGCCTCACTGCTAAATGCCGAAGCGACGTTGGATCTCCGCTTTATCACCCTTGGATGGAATTGTTCAGGCAATTCTCTCAGCAGGCGTCGGCACAACTCTTTTTCAAAATCTGCGGCGTACACATGAAACAAGTGGTAAGGCTCGTACCCGAACTTTTCGAGAGTGCCCACCCACACCCACCCGGATCACCTAGTTCTCAGCCTGAATTGGTGGAAGGTCACTTGCATCGGGAGCGGCCTCAGCGCGCTCCGCAAAAAATGCCGGAGGACATACAAAAAGAAGGGATGCTTTTTCTTCACGCTCTCGGAGAAATATTCTTCCGACTATCCCAAGAGTCACCTGTACTTATGATCGTCGATGATATGCAGTGGTGCGACACTGCTTCCCTTAAAGCGATAAATTTCTTTGTCGCAAACGTCTTGCCAAAGACCCGTATTCTGTTTCTATGTCTTTTCAGAGACCTGGATTTGAAGAAAGACCCCAATCCTGAATTTCTTGAATTCGTCAAGAGCATTCAGCATCTGGAAGACAGGAAATTGAGCTCGTCCATTCGTCTTGCTCGATTTGATCACGAAAACATTGTACGACTCGTTCAAGAAACATTGCAGCAAGGCGATAATCACTGTGTGGATGATTTCGCAAGATTACTTTCCTCGCGCACGGGTGGAAACCCTCTCTTCATCTCCGAGACTATCAGATCGCTTCTTGAGAGAAATGTCATTTTTAGAAATGAAAAAAATGAGTGGGTTTGCCCAAAAACAGTAGAGAAATTCTCACTACCTGATTCCATAAGGAGCGTAATCGAGGGCAGATTAGAACGACTTGATCCTTCTACGCTTGATCTTCTTCGGGTTGCTTCGGTGATTGGTGAGAATTTTAACCTTGAAATCCTAAGAACGCTGTCCGCTGTGGTTTTCGAGGACCTGACTTTTCTCGAGTCTAGTCTCGATAAGGCGGCAAAGTCGGGTCTGGTACTGGTCTCGACGGATTCCGCGCGAAACGCATCCTTCATCTTTTCTGACGAATGGGTTAGAGACTTGTTATACGACCGGATCGGTCCTAATGAAAAGCAACACTATCACCTGCTAGTAGCTCACGCCGTCGAGGACAAGTACACTACACAGAATGAGCGTACAGGATCCGAGCATTTCTTGGCACTCGCGCACCACTACCTGAAAGGGGGCGATTTTGATAAGGCCCAAACATACTTCACCAAGGCGGCAAGAAGGGCGGCTGATCTCTACGCGCACCAGGAGGCTTACGCGCGATACAATACTGCCCTAGGGCTGCTTGAATCTAGCAAGAGCCCGGAAAAGCTCAGAAAAGATACAAGCCTTCGAGCCGAACTATTGAAAAATATGGGCGATGAAGCCCAGTTCCTCCCCCATTACGAAAAAACTCTCGAATGCTGGAAGAGATCCGCTGAACTTTACGAAGCGGACGGCGAGCGGCTGAAGGCCGCAGATGTTCTCGTAAAACTGGGAATGGCGTATCACCTTGTCATGTACGAGCTTGAAGAGAGCGATAAAGTACTTCAAAGAGCAGTAGAGCTTGCCAAGGAGGACAGTGATACCCCTAGCGCTGAGCTTGCGCGGTTGAACGCGTATGCAATGACTGCAGATATTTGGAGGTCAGATAGGCAGAAAGTCAAAGAAAGATCTGCTCTGGCTATGAAACTGGCGGAAGAGTCAGACGCGTATGATGTTATAGCTATGGTATCTAGCTATGGCATCGGCACCGATCTCGTGGGCGAGATAGACCAGTCGATAGAATCATGCAACAGAGGGCTCGAGATTTCTGAGGAACATGGTTTGATGTGGGAGGCATCGTACAACTACTTCCACCGAGCTTGCGTGCACAACTACACGTACGGCCCGTCTCGAAAGTCCTTGGATCTTTTCCTTGAAGGACTAGACTACACCAGAACCAGAGGTAATTTCATGCTGAATCTCTTTCACAGGGTTGAACTTGTCTACGGAGTGTATATTCCCCTCGGAGAGTGGGCAAGGGCCAGGGAGGTTGCAGAGGAATCACTAAAGTCAGTGGCGGGCTTTCCGCCCAATTCGCTGTTCTGCCTTATTGCGGAATCGGCGATGGGACACGTGCTTCTGGCCGTGGGAGAGCTTGAAATGGCCGAAAGATATCTGGAACACGTAAGGCAGGCGACGAAGGGCTTTGGAGTTTTACAGCTCGATGTCCCCCTTTACATCGCTCTTGCAAGGTTGAATGTGGAAAAAGGCGATTTTGAAAAAGCAAAAGAGCACCTCGTCGAGGGTTACAGACTTTCCAAGCTACGTGGACTGTCGGTGATTAATGGAATTCCACATGTTCAGCTTTTGAGCGCGATGATTGAACATTGTCTAGCAAAGCGAGAGACGGAAGGTAAAAATGCGATTACTGATGCGGAGAATCAATCCTTGGATGCGAAGATAACAGAGCTAACCGAAGCTACAAGAGAAATCAACAAGGAATGGACCATCGCTTATCTGCATAGAGCTGAAGGATTGATCGCGCAAGAGAGGAAACAGTATGAAAAAGGTTTGACGTTGCTAGAGAAAAGCCTCGAAGTTTTTCTGAAACTAGAGTGGCCTTACGAAACTGCAAAGGCGCGGTATATTCTAGCTAAAGCTAATCTTCAAAGAGCGAACCTCTTGTCCTCGGCGCGATTTTTGCGCGCCGCCTCGTCAGTTTTCTCAAAGCTTGGCGCAAGACGCGACCTTGAAAGAACTTTGCATCTACTCAAGCAAATCGAAGGCTGCGGCATTCCCCAGTTTGATGCACATCCAATATTCCAAAACAAACAGAGCGAGCTTGTCTTTGAAGCGTTAAAAACAAAATTCATGAATGATTTGCTATTCAAGAAGTTTGATCTTGAACAGTGCGGTTGGAAAAGCCTGAATGAGTTGCTCAGGGAATTGAATCTTTCAAAGTACGCCTTCTATGGTAGTAGTGATGGGATGAACGGTCCGGTGCTGAAGGAGCTCAAGTCATTAGGGGTCACCGAGACTCGCATATTTTCTGGTCAGAGGGGAAGAGGTGGCGAGATAATGAAGATAAGAGCATCTTTTCAGTCTGTTCTGATTCCTGGAACATTCGAGGAATCCAGGATCTGACCCATGTAACAGTACATCCCCAGAGTCACGTGTTTTCATAGCACATGATTTTGGATTACGTAATAATCCCGATAATTTGCCAGAAAGACTGGCGTCTAAACAGATGATGAATCACATGAGTTCTCTTCCCGAATTTTAGCGTCTACTCTCTGTGGTGATGAGTGCGATTTGAGATCCGTACTGAGAATCCGACAGAACAATATGTTCGTTTGGCAAGAACTATGGGAAACCTAGTGGGCGAAATACAGCCACGAACAAGAAACTACTCCTAATTCCCATCTCAGTGGCAGCCTTCCTGATTCTGCTTCTAGTTCCCATAATCCCCGCCACGACATTTGTTGGCTGCGGTTATCCTGATGGCTGGACGTGGTCCTAGCTTGCGAAGAAAAACGGCAGTATCATCGACTCTTGCGATACTGGTAACAGTTGCAATAATATTTGGTTGAACATTCACAGGTTTAGGAGCATTGCGTGTGCTGCGTGGAAGCCCGATTGGGAATGGTCATGTAACCGGTTCTGCAACGGCTACAGACGGCATTGAGCTCGTGATTTCATTTTCTCCTGCAACATTGGAGAGTGGCATGCACCTCAACGTGACCGTGAATTTTGTCAATACACTTCCGGTAACGAATAATGTGATAACGTCGCGTAATTGGGCATTACCAGCACTCATCGGACCATGTGGGCCTATTGATCTAGGCAACAATCTGATATATTCAGGGAATTATTCACTCACGAACATTGCTTCGGTGACACCTCTTCCGTCCTCAGAGCCGGGAACTCCATTGTGTCCTGCTTGGAACATCCCATCTGTGGTCTTTCGACCCTCCAGTAACATCCTCACTTACGCTTCCACACATTACCCGGATGCTAATGGTGGCTTTGTACCAGTATACTGGCTATTACAGTTCTGCTCAAAATTCTTTCGTTAGTTTAACTTCTGGAGTGTACACGTTTGTGGTTGGGGATACTTGGGGAAGATTAGTTTTGCTACACTTCACCGTCGAATGACTGGTATTGTTGACAACCATTAGATCGAACTGATTAGGTACAAGTCCCTGTGGAATCAGGCTCACACCTACCATAAAGTTGGACTCAAGCTTTCTAGTCCTTAATCGTTGTGGAGAAGCGTTGTTTGCGTCTAGCCTGATGAGCCATCAAGAGTTTACAGGACTCCCGGGGGAAAATATATGGATCGCGCGCACACAATCCGGATAAAGTGGAGCTAACTCACTATTACAGTGAAATTGACATTGCCGGTGTAGCTGGTGGCAGGCACGACGAGAACCAGATTGAATACCGTATTGCCTGCGCCGAGGCTTGATGGCAGGGTCGGCGTAACGCTCTTCACTGTAAAACCTCCAGACGCATTAATCGCGATAACGTGAATAGGTTGTCCAGTTCCGAGCAGTGTAAGCGTCACCGGTATCGTCTCACCAGAATAAAACGGAGGTTCTCCTGGGTTGAGGAGATTGGAAGAATATGCGTTCCCAGTCATTCCTGTTGCCTTAGCCCCGCTAGAATTCCTGAATGAAACCCCGAAGCCCATGATGTACGTCACCCATGTTGAAACCTCTTTGGGAAACTGACTAGTGCCGGTATAGATGGCGTTCGAACTGTCGTTGTACTCGAGGCTAAGCGGTGATGTTCCGTTAGGGAGCACGAATCCGACCTCGCCCAGCGCACTTCCACCTGGAA
>JBOGRL010000199.1:0-6599 GCA_050749505.1 Nitrososphaerales archaeon | reverse complement strand
ACCGTGGGGTGATAAATGTCAACCGAAATTGCAATCACGCCAATCAAGAGTATGATGCCGTCAACCGTGGGATTTGAAAGAAAACTGATCAGCTGCTCTGTCGGGCTCTCGCTTATCGTGGCAACCGCTGCGCCAGAGAGATTCAGCAGCTCAAGAGTCTGGGCGAAGCTGAGTGAACTATTGTCCGCCACGTGATATTTTAGGGCATCCGAATAGGAATATGCGATATCGTAGGTCACCATCTGGGATGCCGCGGTGATGTTTCTTCCGTTCTGTTGTGCGAGCGAGGTCATCAGCGTCAACATAGCTCCAGCAGTGTGGTTTTGCTGCAGGGCGGAGCCACCTTCAACGATTGGCGTGGAGGGCCCGATCTGGGAACCTGGCCCCATGAATATCTTCACCGATGCCATCGCGATGTAACTCCCCGCGGAAGCTGCGAGAGAATCATTTCCAACGTACGTGTATACCGGTATGCCGCTGGCTGTCGAGTTTGAAATAGAGTCAACTATCGAAACCATGTCCTGGAGCAAACCGCCCGGCGTATTCATGTTGATTATGATCGCGGATGCTTTGTCAGCCTGCGCGGTCGAAATCGCTCTCGAGACAAGGCTGCTTGATCCCTGATCTATCGGCACATCGAGGCTAATCACGATAACTTGCTTGGGATTTGGCGGCGAACCTTGCGCTGCTGAAACAATCACTACCTGATGCCCTGGATTCGAAGCCTCCAGGTATACCGGGATGGAAAGAAGCAGCAAGATGAACGCAAGAATAATCACCCTTGCGAACAAACCGACCGTAAGGCGGTTCTTCTCGGATATTGCACTAGGGTTTGGCAAAAAGAGTTGCTGCCTTCCAATGATCCTGGTTGAATACGGGTGTAGTCATTACGAAGTATATACGAGCTTGGATTCGTGTTGAGAATGGCAGCGCGGTCCTTCATCTCGCAATCTCGAAGAGGTTTGGCAAGCGGCCTAGTCCTTATTCTCAAAAACCTTCGCTGTTGTTTTGGTTTTCTTGGGGGACGCATCCTCCTTTTCCAAAATCATCCATTGAATCCTTGAAACGTCCGAATAGGTAACTCGACGTTCGTCGAGGTAGTTTGTGGGAGGGAACAATTGCAAATACTGTCCACACCGCCCTCTTTTTGCTGCTCGCGATAAAAATGCTCGTTGATCGCCTGCCAGAGGTTTTGTATCTCCGTCAGGTCGGTGTTCATTGCGCGAGTATCTTTCTTGCCATAATCTCTTAGATCCAAAAGTATGGAATGACAGCGCGATAGCAAAGAGATTGCTACACTCTTCTGCCAGTTTTTCTCTTCCTTAGGCCCCAGAAGTTTTAGCGCGAGGATTTTTGAATCGAGTTTGCTGTTATTCCCTCCTTCCAGGGTACTTTGTGAGAAAGTTTGCCAGTTCTGCCGAGGAGAGGTCTTTGAATTCTTTCCAGGCGTATGGTAGCAACTCTCCGAGGCGAGTCCTCAATGCGTTCATCCCCCTAATCCTAGTTGCCCTGTCTATGATTTGGAAATCAATTCCTGATCTGAGCTCGTGACATCCTGCTCTTTCAGAAATTCGAGGATGCGATCATGGTTAGCCTCGAAATATCCCGGCCACTTTTGAAGTGCACTGCCTTTTTTGTTGTCCTTTGAGAACAAGCTTCTGCGCTTCCGTGGTTTGATTCCAGGCCGACTCCGATTCGCTCGTTCAGTTTTCTAGCTATCTGAGTCTGCGCCGAGCTCTTGCCGATTCCAGAGAGACCGACGAGCGCGATTATGGAACCTTTTGATAATTCAAGGGCTGTGAGTAATTTTGTTACTGTGCTCGGCCAGTAGTATTTGAAATCACCAAGCTGCCTTGTTTCTGAGGTATTCTTGCTCGCCCAGTTGTAGACTCTCTTGAGCAGGGCATCTCTTTCTGCTGGATCGTTTGGGATCCGAATGCTCTCGGGGGAGAAGGATGAATATCGTCGTTTTCGGTTCGTGTCAAGGCGGAATGGATTGATCAAAGGAAGTCTTATCTATTAAAAATTACTGTAATATTACTCTAACAAGCAGCGAGCGGGAGAGATTGCTCCTTGAGTTGCTGGTCACTGACCCCGGGCTAACGTTAGATTATAGATTGTTACAATCGAATGGATTCCAATTCAATATGCTTTCCACATATCGCGAATTCATGTGCGGATATCTTTGTTATGAAGCATGGCAACTTGTAATATCATCAGAGAACTTGGCGAAGCGATAGGAGAGGCGGCCCTAAAAGGGCGTCCTATTAGCAGTCAAAGATTTTTTCGCCTAGTCAGTACGCTCAGTTCTGAATTTTGGCGCCTAGATCAGTGAAAGAAAAAAGGGGAGAGAGTGATGAGAGAATTACTTCTTTCCCTTTGATTTCTTTGCCGCCTTTTTCTTGGGCTTACTCTTCGCCTTCGGTGTGTTGAGCTTTGAGAGAATCCTGTTGAGGTAGGCCTCTTCCTTGCTCCTTGCACGAGCACTTTCCTTCGAAATGAAACTTTTGAGCGACGCAACTTCACTTCTCAAAGAAGAGACCTGTTTTTCGAGTTTCTTTGCAGAAACTTCGTGATTCTTCCGGAAGCTGGTTAGATCTTTTGATACTCCATCCACGTTTTCCCGCAGTATCCTTAATGCTGCCCTTCGCCCGCTTGACCTTTGCTTCGGTCTTTCGGTGGGCTGTCCAGCGCCAGCTTCCTCCTCTTGGGAGGTTTCTTCTGCGTGTCCAGCGCCATAAGAGACCTCCTCTCCAGCAGTACTCTTTTCTTCTTGCTCCTCGGTATTTTCTCCTTCCGCACCCATATCGCTATCTGAGACCATTAGAGGTTCAGTCCATAGGGGAGATATGCTTGCTAAATAAGCGTTGTTTGTTCGTGATTAAGGAAGATTTCAAACCTCGTGAATAGACCAAAAGGGGTCGTATCTTTAGGTCAAAAAGGTAGGATTACTCCGTGGATACTGCCTTAATTCTTTCCTTGTATGACTTTAGGGCTTCCGCATACTCGTTGAGCGCGGATTCCCTGTCTGCATAGTCGTGCAAATAGTCGGCAAATGACCTCGTTTCTCCCGCTTCCGAGGCTAGTACATGCTTGCCGTCCTTGTCTCTGGTGAATACCCTCTTCTTCGGGAGGTTCTTCTTTCCCTCGAAAAACTCCAGCGCATCCTCAGTCGGGTAGTAATAGCCGGACATTGAACCGGTCCTTCTGACCAGACCCATGTAGTAGAGGTTAGTCGCGACTATTTGGTGCATCTGACACCATTTCGTGTAGTGCTGAGGCTTGCCCTCCGCGTTCCAGAGCTTTATTAGCTCCAGGAGAGACTTTGCTTCCCTTGCAGATATTTGATACACCGTCTCGCTGGACTTCATGTGCTCCCCAGAACGGGACTTTAGCTTGTAGAGCTCTCCTCCCATCTCGTAGAGTATCTTTGCAGTCTCAAACGGTCCCAGAAAATCGTTGAAAAACAGCGTCAACCTCCCATCGTTGCCGACGCCGTTGCTCTTGACTCCGCAAACCAGATGATCCCCCTTCTTAAATTTCCATTCTGCAAACTTTGATTCTGAAATTAACATTTCGGCGGTCAGCGACCTGTCGTCAACGTTCATTTTTCTGTACTCCCATCCGCTCCTAGACCTCAGGGGTTCGCTGATCGAAGAAACTATCACGCAAACCACAGCTGGCTTGTTCGCTTCGGTCATTTGGGACAAAGTTGCGAGATCCTTGTCATTACTTTTTGGTTGATTAACCCCCGGGGTCTGCATCTTTTGCTCACGTTCCATGTATAGTGTATTATTTTTTCGTTCCATTTCTAGTTGATTCGAGACTGCCCTTGGCTTTCATCTGGCTTCTCGCTTGAATCTTCCCTTTGTTTCTAGATTTTCTCGTAACTCCCCAACCCAGGCCGAACGGAATAAAAAGAAATATGAAAAGAGAATTGAAATAAATTGAGAGAAAGATCCCGAGAACAAGGGCCGCCACCATTGCCAAGAGGGCTATCTGAGAGAATTTTGCAGCCAAAAACTCACCTTCTCCCATACTTTC
The DNA here is from genome assembly GCA_050749505.1 of Nitrososphaerales archaeon. GTDB lineage: Archaea > Thermoproteota > Nitrososphaeria > Nitrososphaerales > CADDZS01 > DATLTL01. The sequence continues at coordinate 2,555 of JBOGRL010000199.1, read as the reverse complement.
TCTTATGCCGGCAAAGTAATTAGGGTTGCCATCATGTCCTAATATCCTCTTCCTAAATATTTAACCAATCCGAGGATCCGGCATCTCCCAAGATGCATCAGCAGGACAGAAGAGATTTGATTTTAGACTTGCTAATTGCTATGAATCCAGGGGCTCTCATTTGCCCGACCTAAAAATCAGAGATTGCGTGGAAGAAGACATTCCAGGGATTTTGGAGATAGAAAATGCGTCCTTTGACGATCCGTATCCGCAATCACTATTTCTCGCGTTTCGCAGACGATTTCCCCGAGGATTTCGCGTTGCAGAATCTGAGGGTCAGATTGTTGGTTACTGCATCATCTCGCCATGGAAAAATAAGCAAACCATGATCATAACTTCGCTAGCGGTACGCCCAGAATTTAAACGCTCTAAAATTGCAACGAACCTGCTCAAGGACGCGCTATTGCTTGCGAAGGTTTCACCAACGGCTATGAGTATTCTACTCCAAGTCGCGGTCGATAATATTGCAGCAATAACGCTGTATGAAAAGTTTGGTTTCGTTCATTCCAGATTGATAAAGAACTATTATGGAAAGAATAGAGACGGGATACAGATGGAACTTGTGTTGAAGCGTGAGGAGCCAGGAAACTAGCTTGTTGTTTGTGCAGCGTTAAGTGCAGGATTCGACTGTTCTGTTCGCAGGTTGATGTTCTTTGGTGATGGATCAACCTCAGCGATGGCGGTCCTCACTATCATCCGCCCTTTCCGCAATTCTATCTGGCACGAACTCTAAAGTCCGTTCACGAATCCTTCCGCTGATGGTGTCTGTCCCCGTTGCAGTTACGGGATAACTCGGTATATCAATGCTAACAATGTCGGCTTTTTTTTAAAACTTGCCGCGGCATCAATTTTGCGTCATTGAACCTTAGGCTTCAAATGCATTGGAATCAGGTCATCTTCAAGTTGCACATGGAACAGAAATGCCAGGATCTTGCATTTCTTAAAGTAAGCTAAACGAATTGAGAGCCGGCATAAGTCGCGTCGGCGCCAAGCTCCTCTGATATTCTGATCAGCTCATTATACTTTGCAGTCCGCTCTCCCCTCGCCGGCGCACCCGTCTTTATGAAATGACTTTCAACTGCGGTCGCAAGATGCGAGATGAAAGTGTCCTCAGTTTCTCCTGATCTGTGGGACACAGCTATTGCAAATTTGGCTGCTTTTGACACGCGAATTGCTTCCAAAGTCTCCGTAACGCTCCCTATTTGGTTCAGCTTGATCAGGATCGCGTTTGTTGCTTTCATTTGAATCCCCCTGCTTATCCTCTCGGGGTTTGTGACGTACAAGTCGTCGCCGATAATTTTGAGCTTTCTCCCGAGCTTCGTAGTTATCCTAGAAAAATCTTCGAATGCATCCTCCGCAAACGGATCTTCGAGCGTCAGTATTGGATAAGTGTTTGCCAGATTCACGTAGTAGTCCTCAAGCTCTGCGCTCGACAGACTTTTGCCTTCGATCTGGTACTTTGCTGTCTTTTGGTCATAAAAACTTGAGGATGCGGCGTCTAATCCAAGTTTGATCTGCGACTCGCTGTATCCGGCCAACGTGATTGCGCTAAGTATTGCATCGATCGCGTCAGAAGTTCTCTCGAGCGGTGGCGCATAACCACCTTCATCCCCGACGTTTATTGAGCTGGGGCCGTATTTGTCTCTCAAAACATTCCTCAGTGAGTGGTAGACCTCGACTCCACATCTAAGACTCTCCAAGTAATTCTTGCCCCCGACGGGCTCGATCAAGAATTCCTGAATCGCTAAATTATTTCCTGCGTGCTTCCCACCATTAATCACGTTCATCATCGGTACAGGGAGCCTGTACTTTTTCCTTTTCACCAGATAACGAAAAAGAGACTCGTTCCGAGCAGCTGCAGCTGCCCTCGCAATAGCCATAGAAACTGACAAGATCGCATTCGCGCCAAGGCTTGATTTGTTTCGCGTCCCATCAAGTTTTAGCATCAAGGTATCCAAATCTTGCTGATCTGTGGCGGATCGACCAAGCATCTTGGGGCCGATCTGCTTATTCACGTTAGACACGGCTCGCAGTACCCCTTTTCCACCGTAGACATTTTTCTTGTCATCCCTGAGTTCAAGCGCTTCATGCACGCCAGTTGATGCGCCGGAAGGAACGGTTCCACGCCCCGTAGCGCCGCGTCTCAACCAGATATCCGTCTCGACTGTCGGGTTCCCTCTGGAATCCAAAACCTGCCTTGAGACCATCTTGACGATCGTGGATGATTCGTCATATTCATCCTCATCAGCGACAGCGCGCTTTTGTCTGTTCCTTACGCTGTTTTTTGGCAATTTTTGAATCTAGCCTCCCCTACCACCAATTAAGACAATCGCAGCGTCTTACGTGTATTGAGACCACAAAGATCACTTTCATAGTCAAATAATATACTTCCCTCTGCGCATTATCATCTTTTTGTCGTCAACTGTCACGTCACAATCTTCCAAGAGCATGTCAATATGGGTTTGTGACTCCCACGGGGCTCCAGTATCATCACGATACGGGTCGCCGAAGGCAAT
>JBOGRL010000198.1:0-2365 GCA_050749505.1 Nitrososphaerales archaeon | reverse complement strand
AGACTAGATCCCTGGAGCTCATCAAAGGAATTTGTCTCTGAAAAAGCGCGGTTCGCTGAAGATACTCATGCTGACCTGGGAATATCCTCCGAGAATAGTCGGAGGAATATCGCGCGTCGTCGAGGGTCTATCCAGAGCCTTGGCGAGCTTGGGTCACGAGGTGCACGTAATTACAAACGAAATGCCTGGGTCTCGGGCAGAAGACAAAGATCAACAAGTTTTTGTTCATCGAGTCCCGATCGAAACTCCCTCGCCAAATTTCCACGCATGGGTTCTGATGATGAATCACTATTTCTCGAAGAGAGCAGGTAGATTGGCAAGAGAAACTGGAGGCTTCGACATAGTTCACGTCCACGACTGGCTCGTGCTCCCTAGCGGCGCTGAAGCAAAATATTTCCTTGATTCAAATCTCGTCTCAACGCTGCACTCTCTTGAGTTCAAGAGGAGCGGCGGCGTCAACACTCCCGAAAGCAAGATGGTCGATAGCCTGGAGTGGTGGATTACCTACGAGTCTTCGATTGTTGTGGTGTGCAGTACTTCGATGAGAGATGATGCGAAAAAGCAATTCAACATTCCGGAGGATAAAATGCGAACGATACCAATAGGAATAGACCCCGGAAAATTTCAGAAGTACCATCCCAATCGAGACGAAACGAAGGCAAGGTACGGCGTAGATCCAGAGGAAAAGATGATCTTGTTTATAGGTCGGCTGACCCACCAAAAGGGGTGCGAGCACCTCATCAGGTCGATGCCGTTCATACTGAAATACTTTGACGCAAAGCTGGTAATCGTGGGGGACGGATATCAACGGGGTGAGCTTGAATCAATCGCCTCGGTGTCGGGCGGCCGCTCGAAAATAAAATTCGCGGGTTTTATCTCAGACGACCAGCTCGCAGAGATACTTCTCTGCGCGGACCTGATGGTAATCCCATCTGTTTACGAGCCCTTTGGCGTGGTCGCGCTCGAAGCGATGGCGGCTGGAGTCCCGGTCGTGGCAAGCAACGTGGACGGACTGGGTGAGATAATAGTGCACGAGGAAAACGGAATCCTTGTTTTTCCCAAAGACAGTTCATCAATTGCGTGGGGAGTGTCAAGGATTCTTTCCGATGTGAGCAACACGCGAAGACTCGTCGAAAACGCAAAGCGCGACATAAAGACGCGCTTTTCCTGGGAAGCGGTTGCAAACCTTACTCTTGAAGCGTACAATCATGCAATCAGGGGAAAGAAAAAGGGGGGCTTGGGATGAGCGAAGAAATAATTTCGATGCTGTCAAACCTGGGCGCGCTGACCGAGAGCAAGGCTGTAAGCATCAAATTGCTCGGTAATTCAGAGAAACTGCGGGATGTCCCGCTGGAAGAAGATCTCAGGAGGCTTGAGGAAAGGGGTTACGTAAGGCGAAGCGGGGAGAACGTGTACCTGACCGAATCGGGCCTGGTCAGAGCCTTATCCCGGTTCAGCTAATTTCCGAGTTACATGTGCCACGGAATGCAGGGGTTCAGAATAAAGCGTGACGGGTGCTCTTTCCCGGCGAAAAGCGATTTTTTGAGCCTTTCCTTTATCGGCTCACTTCCTCAGGGGGCAGTTTTACACGACCGGCTCAGTTTGTTTTGCGAAGAAACCAAACGAACTCTTGCGGTAATCCATCCAGAATCTCTCCTGATTGCGGAAGATGAGGAGGTTGAGGATGTCGCCTCATCCAAGATTTAAATTGGACTATTTGATGCAATTGCATTGCTGCCCTAAGGATTATTAGCCATACAAGATTTGTAGGATATCAATTTGTTTCATGCAAAAAATCAATGAAAACAATAGGAGACCCCCCTAGGGGGAGGGGAGACGGCAGCTATAATGTCTATATTCGTTAGGGCATCTTCCTCGGTCAAGGTATCGATGCATGTCGAGTATGCCTCGCTCAACATGGACGCTGCCGGATGCTAGAGGCGCGATCCCAGAAATGCCTAGTCAGCGAGTTTACGACACTAGAAAGCTGCAGAGGAGAAAGATGGCCGCCCAGCAGATTCAGAAGCTAATGGATCTAGCGGTCATAACCAATCGCGCGAGTAGTCCAGAGCTAGCAGAAAGGCAGGCCGAGATCGCATGGAACCTTTCTACAAGGTTCAACGTCAGGCTGGGAGAAAGGAGGCTCTTTTTCTTTTGCCATAGTTGCAAGAAATTCATCGTCCCACCGACGGGAGCAAGAATAAGGCTAAGCAGGAAAAGAAAGAGCATCAACATAACATGCGTGAAATGCGGAAGTACCCATCGCAGACTATTCTGAGAGTGAATCTATTTGAGCGACGCACTCCAGCCGCCCGCTTCAAAACTCAGAAATGATTTGAAACTCAGTCTGTACGCTGTGCTTTAT
>JBOGRL010000197.1:0-3650 GCA_050749505.1 Nitrososphaerales archaeon | reverse complement strand
GATCTGCGGCGGCCTTTCCTTTGACTCAAGAACGTGTGACATGAAATTTCTATGCTATGTATTTCATCGCGATATTTTAACAGTAGGAATCTTCTAGCATTTTTTGATTACAAACGCATCAGATGTGTACGTTAAAATACCCGGGATTGCGATGAACGTTGTGGAAAATGCCGAGTAAACTTACAATTGCAAGGACGATACGACTCGATCCAGACGTCGATGTAATCATCAGGCAGGAAGCAGAGCAAACCGGATTAACGCATACATCTGTAACCACAAAAGCATTGCGCAAATACGCGCATTTTGACAGGTTTGCAGACAAGATCGGCTCCCTGACGGTCTCAAAGGAAACGCTTTCTCGGCTCTTGTCATTCCTGTCAGACGAAGAAGCTGAAATCGTAGGCAGTGTAGCAAATTTTGCCGGCAAGAACTCTAGGCAATACATGAGTCTGATTGTGGGCGGAACTACGATTCAAGATTTTTTGAGCCTGTTGCAGATATTTTCTACCTACGCACATTTATTCGAATTCGAGCACAAAGTTGAGGGAACAAAGCATCATCTGATATTTGCGCATAACATGGGTAGCAAATGGAGTTCGTTCCTCCAAGGTGCGATGCAGGCTACTCTAAAGGAGGTGTTCGGGTTTAGGGCACGATTTGAAAAAACCGAATCTTTCCTGACTATGATTTTCGAGACAAAGGGCTAGCCAGCAAGCTCTTCAGCTCGCTCGAGATCACTATTCCGAGGACTGAGAACATGTTCGTCAACCCGAACGCCTTCACTATTGCAATCGAATGTCTATCGAAATCTCCTTCATCGGATATTTTCTTCGGAACATCGGAAGACCCTATCATTTCGATCAGCTGATCAAGCTGCCTTTCATTCAATTTTGCAAACATGTTTCTGGCGTAGAGCTGCAATCTAAACTCATCCCCGAACTTTGATTTCCAATTCGTTTCGTATGACTGAAGCTTCGTAACGTCTTTTGATTTAATTGATTCTGCCGCTGCTCTGCCAGCGAGCATCCCTCCGTATCCCCCTGTGTAAATTCCGCCGCCACTAGTGGGCTTTGCCTGTCCGGCAGAATCGCCGGCCTTTGCAACTCTCCTGTCGATAAAATTCTTTATGACCCCAGAGCATACGACAGGTGCAGCGGCTTTTCTTATGGTGGTAGCTCCCCTTTCCTTGACAAATGCGTCCATCACGCCAAACGTGTTTATTCCGGTACCCGCGACTCCAATCTTTGCAATGTCAGAAGAGAGTGGAATGACCCATCTGAAGAAACCCGGAGCTGTCTTCGGGTCGACGTAGACCTCGACTGTTGATTTGTCAAACCAGTTTCCGAATACAAGATACTGGGCACCGTGCAACGTCGCGCCGCCGCTTCTTATGTAGGTCTCGTAACCAGAGCAATCGAGCAGCAGTTCGGATGAAATCGTTTCGGAATCTACCTTGAGTGTGACCTGGTCCGCGCTTTGAGAATAGCCTGAAACTCTTCTTCCGACCTCGAGCTTTGCTCCCTTCCTAACCGCAATCTCTGCAACGTACTTGTCAAAGCGCGAGCGATCTAACACGATCACATTTTGTTTCGTTGCGTCAATCTCTGCCTCCTTCATCGACGGCGAAAAAAACCTGCATTTTGTGAGCCTGTTTTGGACTACAGAGGACGGCGGAACAAGGCCGAGTTCAGCCATTCCTTTGGAACTGACCAGCCCGTCGCACTTTTCAGGGACTCCGATCTCCCGATGCTCTTCAAATATCGTCGCCTCGATGCCCGACTCGGCGAGTTCTCTAGCGGCAAGGCAACCGGCCACACTTCCGCCGACGATGCTCACCTGTGGCAAATTTTTTCTCCTCAGCGCATCCTTTGATCGGAACAAACTAATAAGGAGCAGGCTCAAATTCTGAATTTGAGCAACTGATACTTTTTGACAGCCTACAAACAGATCATAGTTGTGAGACACGACTTGAAAATGGGAAAGGGAAAGCTCGCTGTCCAAGTTGCTCACGCAGCAGTTTCATCAGCCGAACAGGCAAGAAAGTACAAACCGATGTGGTACGACTCTTGGCTTCGCGAAAACCAGGCGAAGATATGCGTCAGGGTGGAAACCGAGAAGGAGCTTAGACTGCTAAAGGGACGGATTGATGAAGCTGGAATCCCAAATTCAATCGTTCAAGACGCAGGATTGACCCAGCTGGAACCGGGCACGACGTCTTGTCTCGGCATAGGTCCGTTACCTTCCGATCTGGCTGATAGGTACACCGGCGAGCTCAAGCTAATGTGACTTGAAGATATCTTGAATCTATTTTTTTCTGAGTGCAAGATGGATTAGCTTCAAATTTTCGCACAGCTCGCACTTTTCATTTCCGAGCCCCATATCTTAAATGATTGGAATTTTGAAGGATTTTCAGGGCGCGGTCTGACGCATGACAGATTCAACTCCAGCAGCTGGCATTAGCGCTCAAAAAGATCTCGACGACGGAGGCATTTTTGACATCGGCATAATCGGCGCAGGTCCTACCGGTCTTTTTGCTTCTTACTACGCTGGATTCAGGGAGATGAAGACTGCCATCATAGATGCGATCCCGGAGCCTGGAGGTCAGCTCGCCGTACTGTATCCTGAGAAATTCATCTTTGACGTTCCGGGCTATCCTGAGGTTCTGGCAAGAGACCTTGTGACGTCGCTCTACAAGCAGGCGATGAAATACAACCCCACGCTTCTGTTGGGTGAGAGCGCAACCGGACTGGGGAAAAATGAAGAAGACAATACTTTCACGATTACGACGAGCAGGAGGCAAATAAAGACAAGGTCGGTGCTGATCACCGCGGGCGTGGGTTCATTCTCTCCTAACAAGCTCAATATCCAAAATCAGGAGAAATACGAGGGAAACGGCATATTCTATTTTGTGGGTCATACGGCATTCTTCAAAGACAAGAACCTTCTGATCGTGGGCGGCGGAGATTCTGCAGTTGATTGGGCTCTCAACTTGAAATCCGTCACGAAATCCATAACCTTGATACACCGCAGAGACCAGTTTAGGGCACATGAGCAGAGCGTCAAAGAACTCTACTTCAGTCCGGAAATCACTGTGAAAATTTTTACTGAGCTTAAAGCAGTCCTCGGCGATGATGGTTGTTTGAAAAGCGCGGTCATTGTTGATAACAGGACAAACGCCCAGGAGACGATCCCCGTTGAGGCCGTCCTGATCAACATCGGGTTCAAAGCAAACCTGGGCCCGATAGCGACGTGGGGATTGGAAATGGAAAATAGAGCAATAAAAATCAACGGCAAGATGGAGACAAACATCCCGGGAATTTTCGCTGCAGGCGATATCGCATTTCCGATAGAATCCGTGAAACTGAATTTGATCGTTACAGGGTTTGCGCAAGCCGCTCTCGCGATCAACGTTGCAAAGCAGTACGTTGAACCCGGCGCCAAGCTATTCCCTGGCCACAGCAGCGAGGCGTCTGCCTAGTTTCCTCTTGCTTCTGGAAATCGTTTTCTGATGTCATATGTAGTCGCGAGAACCGGATGGTGTACGTCCACTACGACGACTTCATACCATATGAACCGCCCGTCTTGGTATACCGGGTAAGAACCGACCAGCTCGGTGTTCGGGTACTTTTCGAGAACCCTTCTTTCAGCAG
>JBOGRL010000196.1:0-4171 GCA_050749505.1 Nitrososphaerales archaeon | reverse complement strand
GAGATTTCTACGTCGTGTTTACAAGCGACTGCACGGCGACGAACAATGGCGGCGAAGAAGCTCACAACGCAACGCTGCAGAACATTGACAGATGCTTTGGAATCGTGGTCAGTTCTGGCCAGATATTTGAGTGCTGGAACAAGTTGGAGAACTTGACGACCAATCCTCCAATTATCCAATAGGGCACCCTCCGCGGAAAAGTACCTAAAGTATATCTTGAACTTTGGGTAGAGTTACAAATGCTTTGGACTTTATCAAAAAGCGGCTTTTGACTTATGCTATTGCCATATTTGCGCTTGTAAACTTCGAGTTCATTTCGCTTAAAGTTTCATCCATGATGTACCCAGAGGTATTTTCCGCAAATACCCGGATTCCAGCTGCCGCAGGCTATACAATAGATAGATGGCTTTGTCTCAGCCGTCCCGTCTACATCCAGTACGGCTGTTATCTGAAGAACGTATTCGCCACATGGCCTCCGTACTTCGGGCCCTCGTACGGTTATTTTCCTGCCTCTGCTAGCAGCGTTGCCCTCCAAACGATACCCTCGACACTGTTACTGATAATCCCGGCTCTTCTTGCCGCGATCGGCATAATCTATGCACTCGGGATTTTCAATGCAATGAAGAGGGGGAGCAAGTCGGGTCATTACTCGATTTCATCAGCAGGCCATTATGGGTGATCCCTTCATTCTGGATAGCGATGCTGATGCTGTGGCTGTTTGGTTATTCGCTACACTGGTTTTCCTATTTTAGTATGGAAGTAGGACCGCCCCCTAGTACCTTTCAAATAATAATAATGAGGTACGTCACTCCGATTGCGATTATCGCCATGGCGACATTTGGACAAGCCTACCTTTCCTTCAAACAGGGATTTGATCAGATCTCGAATAGCGATTACGTCCGTACGTCAAGAGTGAGAGGACTGGGCGGTGGCATAATCATGTCGCAGTATGTCTTGAGAAATACGGTGCTTCGGATGCTTTCTTCCTCTGCTATGATAATAAGCGCCCTAATTTCTGCGGATATTCTTGTGGAAGCCACTTTTGGCTATCAAGGACTAGGAGGTATCATCGTTGACGGAGTTCTTGCCAGGGATCCAACTTTGCTCGAAGCCTCGCTCTTCTACTTTGTGATTCTCGCCGTTGCATTATCGCTCTGTTGTGATTTGATACGGTTGAAATTAGACCCCAGATTGAGACATGGCGAGGATGTCGAGTCAGATGGGTTTGGCGAACAACCAGCTGCCTATGCGGACATTATGCAAAGTCTTGGAACGTGATTACGGATCTGAAACGCTGCAGAGGTCGGAAAAAATTACCAATATGGATAGAGCACCGACTGAGCCCAACTGGCGCGCAATGGAAACGCTGAAAATCTCTTTTCAGAGCTCGCCGAGGCCTGTTTGCGCTGGAACCCCGCTTACCGTATAACGGGAAGCATGTCTTTACCCTAGCGTTTCTTCCACAGAGGATTTCTTCGGGATCTAGCTCCTCCATGCACCAGCGAATCGAAACCTGAATCGAGTCTGCCCTCACGAGAGTCTTTAGCAGAGCACAAAAAGCGAAAGAGGGCAAAATTTTTGGAAAATACGCGAGTCATTTGCATCTTATGCAAGAGTGCGGCGACTGGGATGAAGCACTGCTTCAGGTTCTAGAAGGAGGACTTTTCTTTGTCGCGCCCTGTAACTTACGTTGATGCTGCCACAACGCTGGAAGCTATAGTTACTTTTTTTGCTTCTACTTTACTTGTCCTGCTCCGTGGATTCTTCTTCAATGAGCGGATTCAGTTCTCTGTGGATATCGAGGTTGATCTGTTAAATCATCCTCTCGACGAGCTCTGACATGTCGATTTCTGCACAATCACACGATGTAGCGAAGTGCCGCTTTGATGAGGATACGGAGGCTCTCGGGGTCTGTTTCTCCTGCAAGGACAGCATTAGAAGCTGATGCGCTCGCGTAGTAGTACGAGGGCTTTCTACTGTCCCAGCTCTTGGCTTTGCATTTCGCGCAAACTTTGGGAATCCTTGAATTCTTGAGATCGCCGTTCGCCCAGATGTGGCCACAATCGGCGTACTGGTAGGCTTCTATCTTGACCCTTGGCATCTTTGTTTATGCTCTCGCCCCTGCAATCTTGGGATTTCTTTCTTCCAGATCACCCAATCGTTGCTGATAAACAGCTACTATATCCTACTATGACAGATCGATTTTCCGTAGATCTTACAGTATACTTTTGATTTCCAAGGTCGAACTTGACGAGATAAGACAAAGGACTTAGTTCCCACTTGTCGGTGAAATATATTCTTAGGAGATCGTTAATGTTGCTGTCGTTGTTACTGCATTATTGGGACCTTAACGCTGATACTATTACCATTACCATTTAGCCAAAACTCTATCTGTTTCAAAAGTGTCTTCGCCTCGCTTCTGTCAAACGAAATAATTACTCCGAGGCCATGGCTATCCCGCGGAGAAACTTTGAGCTTGAACGAGTCAGCCGTTTGCGCTGTCTCGACTGTTCCTATTTTCATTTTCAGATTCTAAATCTCTCCCGTACACTTTCAGAATCTATTCGGGTTCGGCTATAGCATGCCCCATTGCTCCGCACTTTGAGCAACGGAAACGCGCGATGATACCATTACCGTGAGATCCAGTGTCTTCAACTGCCCAGGCGTGACTAGAAAACATATTTGAAAGGATTTTTGCGTCCTTACCGATTACGATTTTTGGGTCTAGGCAGATTTCTTCAGATTCTTCTACTCCGCCATCATTACGCTGTCTTTGAATAAGAGAAGTCGTCTTGCCTCATGTCCACGTAAAACAGACTGGATCAGCAGACTGTATAAATCTTCTTTACTGCAAATCTATGCATCATCGAGTGTGATTCACACCATGAAATCACATGGACTGATTACTGTTTTACCGAATTCGGTCACCATGAGCCGCTTTTGGCCTGGGGCCAGAAAATTTGGACTGTTAACTCTTCTATTGATGCATATCGGCAATTTTCTTCCTATACAACTAGGACAAGTTAATGGAAGATGATTTTGCGAGCTATTAACCTTCAAAAGAGATGAAATAAAAGCAGGTTGCCCATATCAGGCAAGAGAATCCCTCGGACATCCGGCAAGTGGAAGTAAGAGCGAATTGCTGCGGCTGCTGTGCAGTTGCACATTTTTGCAATGCAATCTAGATAACTTTTTTGCCGTTGCATCAGAGTGCGCTGCAATCTAATCAACACGAGATATAGCCGTTTCATAATCATAGCAACTTTGGCAGAGTAATCTGAATATGTCAGTTCTTGGATCAAGCTTAAAGTACCCTACATCTTGAGATTGTATTTTTTTGCTACATCGAACGCATCTGTTGATGACCGGGTACATTTAGTGTGTGTCCCTTTCCTATCCTACATCCTATTTCAAAAGTCAGTTGAAGTAGAGTGGGCTTGAGAACCTTAGCCTCATAGCTTGGCGCTTCGTTGGTGTAAGCGCCAATCTTGCTTGGATTCTTCTGTTGGATAACTTGCTGGAACACTTTGAAGAGCAGAACTGTTTACCTTCTCTGACTCTCGAATTAACTCCGAGCTTTTGAAATTCGATTCCGCAAAATTCGCAACTCAATCCTTGCTTTGACTTATTTGCTCTATCTTGTTCCTCTTTTTTGATTTTTCCTTGTCTTCTGTCCTCGATTTCCTGCGCTCTTTCCTCCTCGAGCGTTGTAAGGATGACCGTCCTTTCTTCTTCTTCCTCATCTCGTCTTAGTTCTTTATGCGAAGGCATTGGTATGGCGCAGCTAAACGGGGCCGTTAGGCCAAAACTTCTTCTATATATTAATGCCCACTAATAATCTTCTACTTCCAAATTCTACTCCGGGCAAATGATACTCTGGCAAACTGCACAGAACTCGCGCCTTGTTTGCCCGCGCCGTGATTAAGAAGCTAGAACTGCAGAGTCGGTTCTCTGTCGCTGTCGAGCTACTTGATTTTCGAGATATAACGCTCTAAACTACATTAGACTCTCTCATGTATCGCCGGAAGCCAACAAGCTCCAAAGGATAAACAGATTCATCCTTGCGATACTACTGACACATCGAAAACAAGTCAATAACGAGCAGAGTTCGAGTTGGTTAATGAAAAAAATCCTAGAGCTCTCTAGATTGACTCCTGTTTAATCACTCATA
>JBOGRL010000195.1:0-2409 GCA_050749505.1 Nitrososphaerales archaeon | reverse complement strand
ATCACAGGCCTTTGATGACATGGTGCGCAAGAACTTTCTTGCAAGAGTTGAGTTCTCTTCTATCCACGAACGAGTAGCATTTTTCCAAAGATCCAGCGTTTCTCGTGACGGTTTGAGAATCGAATTTGAAGGCTGAAAGAGCTGTTTTCGGTCTAGCCTTACGTTGTACCTCAAAACCCCGTCCTTGCGTAGTGGGGAGGGAATCTCTGCCGACCTGACCCATTTGTTGTTCACAAAATCGTGGTCTGCAAAACCAAAGAAACACACTACGGTTTCCCCCGAAAGGCTCGTTCGGATCTGACCCGCAACGGAAGCCATCAGAGCGACTTTCTTCAAAACGCCCGAATAAGCAAAAAGGTTCGGCTGGTGCGCCGACATTAGAACTACGGCTTGCCTCGGGTCAGCGAGCTGGAGCTCGTCGATCTTCCCGTAAATAGAGGAAAGGCCGTCTGATCCTATATCTTCAAGTTTCTTTGCGAAGGTTAGAGAAAATTCGGCGATCTTTTCCCGAACCTGCGCAACTCGGCTCCAATCAATGTTCTTTTCCGATTTGTGATAATCAAGTACTGCCTTGGCGAGCCTACCCACATCCGCAAAAATGCAAGAATCGATGCTTGAATCCTTTTTCTGCGCTTCGAGGTACTCGAACACAAATTGCTGTAGATTTGTCATTGTTTTGGATTGGACCCCGTGATGAAATGGAGCGCGATTACCCAGAACTCAATGCGAGGAAACAGGAGTGGTGTCATTGAATTTTTTTACCGATGTTAAGAGAGAATCCACCACGTAATCGACGTCTGTTTCCTCCATGCCAGCGTATATCGGGAGAGTTATCGTGCGCCTCAATACATCTTCCGAGGTTTTGAGATCGCCGAATTTGTTTCTTGGAAACATTCTCTGATAAACTGGCTGAAGGTGACAGGGCGGATAGTATATCGAACCGGTCTCGATCCCACATTGGGCTTTCATCGAGGCCTTGACGCGCTCAACAGAAACCTGGCGTCCTAGAACCACGGGGAATTTGTAGTAGCTGTGTCTCATGTTGTGAGGAACGTTGATTGTGTTCAATTCTTGGGAATCAGCGAACGCTCCGATATACCTTGATGCAATGTGCTGTTTCCTTGAGATTATTTCTTCGATCCTCGAAAGCTGTACCAGTCCGAGCATTGAATGGAGCTCGCTCATGCGCCAGTTGTAGCCTAGCATCACCTGCAGTCCCGAGGAGTCGCTTCCGTGGTTTCTTAGCTCTCTCGCAGTCATCGCAATTTCCTCGTTATTCGTTGTTATCATACCGCCTTCGACTGTTGTCATTACTTTTGCTGGATAGAAGGAAAAACTACCGGCTTCGGATAACGATCCAGCTTTTCGGCCGTCGATCATGGCCCCGTGAGCGTGTGCTGCGTCCTCGATCAGCGTTATTTTCATTTCTTTGCACCGCCTAGCTATTTCATAAATCCTGGGATGAATCAAACCAGAGACGTGCACAACAACGATGGCGGCGGTCTTTTCCGTGACTTTGGAGAATGCATCTTCCACGTCAATGCATAACGAATCCTCTTCCATGTCTGCGAGGACTGGGGAGCCTCCAGCGAACAGGACTGTGTTGGAAGTAGAAATATGCGTGTTTGTCGGAGTGATGACTTCCTTGCCGGCAATTCCAAGGGATCTGTATATCATTTCAAGAGTACAAGTACCGCTGTTGGCTGCAACAGCATACTTTACTCCCGAGTATTTGGCGAATTTTTCCTCAAATTCGCTAGTGTACTTGCCCAGTGTGAGCCGCCCGGATCTCAAAATCGTCTCAAAGCCCTTGATTATCTCTTGAATATCTTCTTCGGGAAGGTAGGGCTTCATCGACGGTATGATTTTTTTGGCTATTGTCTTTTCGGATTGCACTTTGCTTCTATCACCCATGTTCACAATTAAGCGTAAACTTCGGACTGTATTCGTCCGATTACTTCGTGGTCAAACAGACGAATGGATTCGAGATCGAATAGATCAGGAAAATTCAGCGTAAAGTATGAGACGCCGAGTTGAAGGAATCTCGCAATTGATGATAAACACTCTTCGGGAGTTCCGACGACATTATTTTCTCTGAAGGATTTCCACTTGGACTCATCCGGCATTATTCTTGCAAGCTTTTGAGCAATCTTTTCTTGGGTTGTATCGATGATTACGTTGGCCTGTTTTGAAATCGTCAAGCTATCAAACAGTCTGTCTTGCTCTCTGCAGATTTCACGCAACAAAGAGAGTTTGTGAGCTATTACTGATTCCTTCCCCTGAAGGTTTACACCGTCTGCGAGTCTGGCTGCGAGATTCAATGTGAGTTTCTCTCCAGATCCACCCACCCAGATCGCCGGAACAGCCCGAAGAGCATCAGCGTACGCGGCCGCGGACTCCATGCGGGAT
>JBOGRL010000194.1:0-10687 GCA_050749505.1 Nitrososphaerales archaeon | reverse complement strand
TGTTCGGAGAGCTTTCCGGGAAGAACGGTGCCGCGTTCCTGATGAAGACTCTCGGGCTGGAACCCACGCCAGAGGCAAGTCAGAGGCTTGCGCATGGTTTGAAGAACCTGCGCTGCGGAGACCTGTTTGAGCTTGGGCTCACAGACAAACTTGAAGCCGAAGCGGTCAGCTCCTCTGAAAAAGTGGCTGCGACAGCTTCATCAAGATAAGGGGAAAAGAAAGTAGGAGGTGGATGACAAGAAAAATGAACTGTCTAGAGTGCAATGGAGAAATTTCTGCACCGAAGGATGCAATAGATGGCGAGATTGTCACATGCAACGAGTGCGGAACTTCGTTTGAGCTTGATATCTCGAAGTCTGGCGAGACGAACTTGAAACCGGCTGAATCTGTCGGGGAAGACTGGGGCGAGTGAGCACTTCTTCCCTTGGTCAATCGCATCTCAATGGTATATGACCTCGTAAGGCTGGAGGAAAAAGCAATCATCGAGGCCGCAAAGAGAAGGAGCGACAGAGTCGAGCTCAAGATTTTCGACTCAAAAGATCTGTACTTTGACCTGCTCGACGAGACCAATATGGAGAATGTGTTTGGTCGCCTCGTGCTCCAGCGCTGTGCCTCATATTTCAGGAACCTTCACCTGACTGCGGTGCTCGAGGGAAAGGGTCTCAGAGTAGTCAACAATCTCGAAACAGCCATGACCACGGGAAACAAGCTATTGATGAGTATTGCGCTCGCGAAAGCGGGCGTTCCAACTCCGAGGACCAAGATTGCGTTCACGCGAGATGCGGCCCTCAAAGCTCTTGAAGAACTCGGATACCCGGCAGTCCTAAAACCTACAATCGGTAGCTGGGGAAGACTCGTTGCCCTACTCAATGATGTTGACGCTGCAAGGAGCGTGATAGAAGATAGAGAAGAGATGTTTCCTCTGTACCACGTTTACTACCTTCAGGAGAAAGTAAGAAGGCCTCCGAGGGACATAAGGGCAGTAGTCGTCGGAGACCGGACCATCGCCGCAATTTACAGGATCTCTGCAACTGGCGACTGGAGGACAAACACGGCAAGAGGCGGCAAGTCGGAGAACATTCCGATTACAAGGGAACTTGAGGAGCTGTGCCTGCGCGCTGCAAGACCTTTCGGCCAGGGAATCTACGGCGTTGATTTGATGGAGTCCGAGGACAGAGGTCTTGTTGTACACGAGGTCAACAATACTACTGAGTTCAAAAATGTCATGGCTCAAAGTGGCGTAGATGTTGCCGGTGCAATTGTGGACTATCTGATTGAAAAATGCAAGGATTAGGAGTGTTGCTTAATTATGAATATTGTTGAAGAAACCCGAAGGGAGAAGCTGACAAAAGAGTTGGGTGCCAGCAAAGAGAGGGTTGATTTCATCGTTAAATCTATTTCAACGTACTCTCCTTCTGGCAATGAATCTGCCTTCTCGAATTTGATCCGAGACGAGCTTTCAGCGCGAGGTTTGAATCCTAGAATAGATTCCGCAGGGAACGTAATTTGCGAAACGGGTTCGGGGAATATCTCTCTGCTCATGTGTGGTCATATGGACACTGTCCCCGGACAGCTTCAAGTAAAGCAGGATGATGCCGGCCTAGTTTACGGAAGGGGGGCCTGCGATGCAAAGGGAGCGTTGCTTGCTTTGCTGTTTGCTTTCGAGGAGCTTGTATTTCGAATCCCGGATTCAGGAAGAGTGGTTTTTGCAGCCGTGACGGATGAGGAGATGTCGGGCGCGGGGCTGGCCGAGCTCATCAATAATGGTGTCAAGACTGACTACGCTATCTTCGGCGAGCCAGGCGGCGTATCGCGAGTCACCGTAGGTTATCGCGGGCATATTACGACAAGACTGCAAGTCCTTACGCCCGAGGTTCATGCAAGCGCTCCCATGCTGACTACCAACGCTGCAGAACTCCTTTTTGAAATTTACAACACAATAAAACGGAATCTGGACGCCGTTGACAGCCGTTCCACGGACAAGATATCAGCCTCCTTGACCGAAGTAGGCGGAGGTTCGGTGCACAACGTGATACCTGGAAAGGTGTTCGCCACGCTCGATGTCAGGGTTCCAATCGGGCAGTCAACGGAATCTGCAAGGGAAGTGATAATGAGAACTGCGTCAAGTTACGAGGAAACCACACCGGATGCGAAGGTATCTGTTTCTTTTGGGGAACCTACCGAACCGTATCGCGTAAGATTAGATTCGCCGCTTGTTCGCGCGATGAATAGGTCAATTTTGAGGACTGGCGCGAAACCCTCAATGGTGACAAAATCCGGAACGGGCGACATGAGCACGTATGCATTGACTTTTGGAGTCGATGCTCTGACCTATGGGCCCGGCGACGCGAAACTCTCACATACTTCGGAGGAGAAGATCAGCCCAAGCGAGATTTTCGGGTGTTCCTCGATCGTTGTGAATGCAGCGCTGGAATTGTTTGTGATGAATAGTAAAAAGAAAGATAACTCGTCAGGGAACGCGTAGACAAGAATGGCAGGGAAGACGCTAGCAGAAAAAATAATCGGTTCCCATACGGCGACCGGAAATGTATCTTCTGGCGAAGTCGTGATAGTCAGGGTCGACTATACCTTCAGCCACGACGCGGCGGGACCTCTTTTGATCGACCAAGTAAACAAGCTTAAAGCTGGGTCGATCGATAATAATTCAACAAGGGAAAAGACAATATTCTTTATAGACCACGCGGTCCCGAGCCCTACAAAGGAATTGGCGAATGATCAGGCGAAGGTAAGAAATTACGCGATGAATAATGGAATGGTGCTTTCAGATGCTGGGAATGGAATATGCCACCAGGTGTTGGCGGAGGACTATTCGTCTCCGGGTGATCTGATAGTAGGAACTGACTCTCATACGTGCACTTCAGGTGGACTAGGCGCTTTTGCAACTGGCATGGGCGCAACCGACATCGCGGTCGCGATGAAGCTAAGAAAAACTTGGCTCCGCGTCCCTGAGACAATCAAAGTCAGGATCGACGGGCACGCGCGAAAGGGCGTTTTTGCAAAGGATCTCATCCTGAAGGCGTTATCAATGCTGGGAGCTGACGGAGCCACATACAAGTCGCTAGAGTTCGAAGGCCCTGAAATTGACGCGCTAGACGTTTACGGGAGGCTCACTCTGACAAACATGGCAGTCGAAGCTGGGGCAAAGACCGGGATAATCGCTTCAGACAGTCGGACGCGTCAATACCTCAGAGAATTTGGACGCGAGGAATCCTGGAAAGAGATCAGAGCAGACGACGGCGCGGTCTATGAATCCGAAATCGCTTTCAGCGCGAGCGAACTAGAGCCGCAGGTTGCGCTTCCGAGCTCCCCTGATAACGTAAAGCCGATATCTGAAGTCAGAGACGCCAAAGTGAACGAGGTGTTCATCGGGAGCTGCACGAATACTCGAATCGAGGATATGAGAACGGTGGCGCAGATTTTCAAAAATAGGCAGAAGGCCAAGGGATTGAAACTGATCGTAACACCATCTTCGCAAAAGGTGTATCTGCAGTGCATCAAGGAAGGCATAGTCGAAACGCTGCTGAGCGCGGGTGCAATTGTGACGCCCGCTGGGTGCGGCGTTTGCTTTGGTGCTCTCGGCGGCATTCCGGCTGATGGCGATGTAATATTTTCGAGCTCAAACAGAAACTTTCCGGGACGTACCGGAAACCCCAAGGCGCAAACGTATCTTGGATCTCCAGCTACAGCTGCTGCAACTGCAATCAGGGGATACGTTGCTGACCCGAGGGAATTTCTCTGAAGGGAGTCGGTGTGTTGGAAATTGGCTGGTAAAGCATGGAAGTTCAAAGATAACATTAGCACAGATGAGATTACACCCGGGAGGTACGTTGGCCTGCGTTCAAACCTCCCTGAGCTTGCAAAACATACTCTTGAAGATGCGAGGAAGGAATTTCCCCTGGAGGTCAAGCAGGGAGACTATGTCGTAGCCGGGAAGAACTTTGGAATGGGCTCCAGTCGCGAGCAGGCTCCGATAGTGATCAAAATGTGTGGAGTTAGGGCAGTGCTCGCGCAATCTTTTGCCAGAATATTTTACCGGAACGCGATTAACATCGGGATGCCGGCTATCGTTTGTGACACGACAAAGATAGATGAAGGCGATATCCTTGAGCACGATCTCGCGGCAGGCAAAGTATTCAACAAGACAAAGGCGACCGAGCTAGGGTTTCCCAGAATGTCAAAGACAATGGAGGCTATACTGAGCGAAGGCGGCCTAATCGCCTACGTTGAAAAATACGGCGATTTGCTTCTGGCATGAGCCGCAAATATAAGATAGCGGTGCTTAAGGGGGATGGGATCGGCCCGGAAGTTGTCTACAGCGCGAAACAGGTTTTGTCTTCGGCCGTCCAGAATAGCGCGGTAAATCTCGAGTTTATCGATCTTCAAATTGGTTGGGAGTCTTACAAGTCCTCGGGTCGGACTCTTCCACCCGATACGCTAAAAAGCATGGAGGAGTGCGACGGCTGGATTTTGGGGCCTCTAGAAGCTGGCTCTTATCCGAAAGACGACAGAGACTATCCCATGGCTTCGGGGAAGATAAGAAGGGCTTTTGACCTCTTTGCGAACATTCGCCCGGTGAAATCTCTTCTACCAGGGCCCCCAAGTAACATCGATCTTGTCATAGTAAGGGAAAACACGGAAGATTTTTACCCCGACCGGAACCTCTTCAAGGGGTACGGTGAATTCATGCCGGACGAAGATACGGTGATCTCGCTCCGCGTCGTTACCAAAAAGGCATGCCGGCGGATTTCGGAGACGGCATTTGCACTTTCCAGATCCAGGGCAAAGAAGAAATTAGTGACTGCAGTTCACAAGTCAAACGTGTTGATCGAAGGCGACGGGCTATTTCTTGAACAAGTCAGACAAGTCGCAAAAAACCATCCTGACATCAAGCTAAATGAAGGCCTGGTTGATTCGGTCGGCATGCAAATCGTGCTTTCGCCAGAGAAATTTGACGTTTTGGTGACGACGAACCTCTTTGGAGATATATTGTCTGATGTTGCGGCGGCGAAAGTCGGGGGTCTGGGCCTTGCGCCTTCACTCAATTCGGGAGAGAGATACGCGATGGCCCAGGCGGTCCATGGGAGCGCGCCAGATATCGCGGGCAAGGGGATCGCGAATCCGGTCGCCGAGATTCTTTCAGCTGCGATGCTCATGGAATGGCTTCACGCAAAGTACGGCGAAGACGCGCTAAAAAAAACAGCAGAGACCATGGAATTGGCGGTAGAACGGCAGCTTTCGACCCGCAATAGGGAATCTCTTACCGTTGATCTGGGCGGAGTTGCCAAGACGCAGGATTTCACATCTCAACTGCAAAGTCTAATCGAGCATATGAATTAGGCATATTCTTTTTCTCACTTGAGATTGGGAATAGCAAACAGAAAAATACTACTTGTTGCCTTGTCATATTCCTTGGACCAGAATGTGCAAAATCAGGCAAGCAACCGGGAAGAGCCAGCGATATGCCCACTCTGCAATAACGAGATGGTCTTCATTCAAGCCTGCCACGTGAGATGCAATGTCTGCGGGACAGAGCTCTCTTGCGAAGACAAGGGCTGGTTTTGGGGCTAGGATTCCAAGCGCGTTTTCACCATCACGAGAACTATCGTTTCCATTCGTGGAACTTATAATAGGAAGATGCTCATAGTTCAGCCGAAACTTCGAACTTGTCTACAATCGCTCGCAAATTTTTCGGAACAAATGGCATCAGAGGAATTCCGGGGAAAGACCTGAGTCTTGAATTCCTTGCCGAAATATCCCAATCCATCGGCACATTCTTAGGATCAGACAGACCGCTGCTTATCGGACACGACGTGAGGAACTCCTCCCCGGCACTCAGCAAGACGGTAGCTTCCGGAGCGCTATCTGCAGGTAACGACGTAAACCCGGCAGGGCTAGCTCCCACGCCCGCACATCAGTTCGCGGTGAGGACTTTCGGGTACTCTGGGGGAATCATTGTCACCGCTTCGCACAACCCTCCACAGTACAATGGTATAAAGCTCGTTGGATCTGATGGCGTGGAAGTAAAACGTGAAGATGAGGCACAAGTCGAATCGATTTATTTTGGAAAAAAGTACAACAGGCCCGATTGGAGATCCGTAGGAAGGCTCGGCAAGGAGACAAGGGTCGTTGAAAACTACATCGTGGGGATAATGTCGCAGGTAAACGTACCAAAGATATCCGAGAGAAGATTCACTGTTGTGTTGGACATTGGAAACGGTGCGCAGGCTGTTTGTGCGCCCTACCTCTGCGAGCGATTGGGTTGCAAGGTTATCACGATCAACGGACAACCCGACGGAAATTTTCCCGGAAGGGGGCCAGAACCTACTCCCTCGGTACTCAAAGACCTTTCAGAGGCAGTAAAGTCATACAAGGCAGATTTTGGCGTGGCCTACGACGGCGATGGAGACAGAAGTCTGTTTTGCGATGAGAATGGGGAGATCTACTGGGGAGACAGGACTGGGTCGATGCTTGTTGATCATCTCCTGTCAAAGCACAAAGGCGGACCTGTTGTGACAACGGTCAGCACATCGTCGCTCGTCGGAGTTGTGGCTGCCGGCCATAACGCAGGCGTGATTTGGACCACGGTAGGTAGCGTCGACGTATCGAGGGCTATGATAGAAAACAACGCCCCCTTGGGCTTGGAAGAGAATGGGGGTTTCTTTTACGGGCCACATATTCCGGTCAGGGATGGCGGGATGACGACCGCTCTCGTCCTGGAGGCTCTTGCATTCAAAGTAACGAGCTTTGCCAAAGCTATTTCCCAGCTCAAGATGTTCTACCAGAAGAAGAGCAAGTTTGAGTGCCCTAACGGAAAGAAGAAGCAAGTAATGTCGCAGCTCGAAATCAAGAGCTCGCAAAGCGATGTGCGAATAGACAGAAAGGACGGACTCAAGATATTTGTGGATGACAGTAGCTGGATACTACTGAGGCCGAGTGGCACTGAACCCCTGATTCGAGTATACGCGGAGTCAGACGACGAAGGAAAACTGGAAGCCATGTACAAGAAGTATGAAAATCTTGTCAAAGTAGCTATTGAATCAGATTAACGAAATTGCAGCCATCCTCTGCGCGGAATTTTTTTGTCTCCGTAGAAGACCGAAGGCTTTTCTTTTTGTAACTTGCTCACCCTGCCTATCGGGATCACTCCATATCGCGAGAGTTCCTTTGAGTAAATGGGGTCAAAGGTAAACACGAGCTCAAACTCTTCACCGCCGAACAGCACGAGACTATCTGCCCTCAACTTGTTTTCGCTCGCAAATTCTTTCACGCACCGCGCCATCGGAAGCCTGTCCAGAACGAAATTGACCCGGCTCGACTCGGCAAGATGATACAGCGAAATTGCAAGGCCGTCAGACGAATCCGTGCAGCTCGAAAGATTTCTGGAAATCTTCAACCCGAGCCGAAGCCTGGCCTTCGGATCCAGGATGGAATCGATTGCCCTTCTGCTGAATTTTGAATTTCTGGAGTACTGCGCCTTGCCGAGCAGAATTTGCAACCCTGCAGATTGATGTCCGAATTCGCCGCTCACCCCGATCAGGTCCCCGGGTCTTGCCCCGCTTCTTTTTACGATTCGGTCGGAAAACCCGAAAATAGTACAATCGATGACCACGTCTGAAACCGTTTCGTTGATGTCTCCCCCAATGATTTGAACCCCGTACTCCTTCTGTGCTCTGGCGAAGCCAAGGGCTAGTCCGCCTACGAACTCGTGGTTGGCGCATTTTTTTGGAAACCCCAGAGAAACGAGGCAAAAAAGTGGCGCTGCTCCCTTTGCGGCGAGGTCGCTCACGCAGGAAACAACAGATTTTGTCGCCATTTGGGCCGAACTCATCTGCTTTGGAGCGTCCGTTGTGGCCACCAGCATGTCGGATTTAGTCACCAGTAGCTTCTTGTTTGAGCTATTCTGCAACCATGCCGCATCATCATCGAACGGGTCTTCTTGCCCTTTTCGCAGTTTCTCCCAGAGCAACCTGATAACTGATTCTTCGTCAATCAACCCGGGCATTGCGACCATCCGGCAGACTCCCTTATTCAGGTATGCTTTTTGTTTCTAGGGTGCGAGAAATTTCGACTATCTTCCTGGTGTAATTGGAAACCAATTCCCGCGCTTTTTCAAATGTCTTCGCTTCAGCCGAAACTCTGATCGCGTTTTCCGTGTTTGATGACCTAATTAATATCCAAGACTTGTCGCTCGTTTTCAACTTGACCCCGTCTGTCAAATCTGCACCGGGTTCTGTTTTTGCAATTTCATCAAGTACTCTTGGGCCGAGGCTTCTATTCCCTATTTCGACCTTCCCCCTGTCTTGGTAATATACTGAAAATTGCGACAATAATCCCCTGAGCGAGCCTTCAGAGCGGATCATCCTAGTTATCGTGGTCGAACCATAGACGCCGTCGCGACACATCACAAACCCTGGCTCGATGTAGCCTCCGGAGCTTCCCTCGCCGCCCGCGCCGCAGCCGTTTTCCAGGATTTTTCTCACGACGTTTGCTTCACCCACCTTCGAGTGGATCACCTTCCCATTGTATTCTCTGACAAGATCTTCTGCCGCGAGCGTGCTATCGACGCTCACTGCGACATTTCGGTTTCTCGAATTCTCCAGGAAATAACGAAGACAGACGAGCAAAGTTGCGTCCCCTGGAAGCTTCCTGCCTTTATCATCGACTATCACGAGCCGATCCGCATCGCAATCGTACGCAAATCCGACATCACAAGACGAAGAAACAACGATGTCTGACAGGGCGGTAAGCGGGTCAACGGTCGGGTCGATAATTCTTGGAAAAATTCCGGGGGTTGAGTGAATCGAATGAACCGTGCAGCCCTGGTAGCTTATGAGTTTGGGGATGAAGAGCGAGCCCACGCCGCCCGCCAAATCCAAGGCGACTTTCACTCCTCTTGCGGTGTCCTTTCCGGCCTTGTTCTTGAGTATGTCAAGATACACTGGTCGGTTTGCAAATACCTGTCCGATCCTTGTTGCCCCTTCGGTCGAAGCGTTCTGTATCAAGCTGAGCTCGTCTTCGAACACTCCTCGCCCGCCCTTGACTACAAACTTTATTCCATTCCACTCTGGAGGGTTGTGCGAAGCCGTGATGACAAGTCCACCGTCCAGATTCCGCATGGAGACCTCCTTGAATACGCTCGGAGTTGATGAGTAATCCAGATCAAGTACGGTACATCCCGCCGCTACCAGACCAGACACAACAGCGCCCTTCAGGATTTGCGCCGTGCTCCGGGTATCGGTTGCAACCGCGACCTTGCCGCCCTTCAAAAAATTGCCGAACTTTAGCGCGAGCGTAGAGGCGACCGAGGCGTCAATATCCTGATTGACTATTCCTCTGACTCCTGAAACTGTGACGATTGCCAATTTTCTTGTTGCACTGAACCCTGACCCGGAATGCTCTTTTTTTGCTCGAATGCAAAGTTTCACTCCCCAGTATATTTAATATATAATGCAAGTCAGCTGAAAAACGAAGCAAGCTAGCAAGAACTTTGCTGCCCTGGTAGCTCAGCCTGGTCAGAGCGATTGCCTCGTACGCAATTTTGATCGCATCATTGCGGAGAAAGCAATAGGTCACGGGCTCGAATCCCGTCCAGGGCTCCTCGCCTATAGGCTAAGAGCCCCTCTCGGACGCTTATAAGGTGAGGCATTGCTATGACTGATACACCCATGCCAAGAGCCACTCTAAGCGAAGTTGAAGCATTCAACTCTCAGTGGATTCAAAGATACATTGACGCAGAAAAGAGAGGAGTAACGCTCGGTAGGCGAAAAAGAATTCGCCTAACACTGGGGAAGCTTGGACGACTGCATCTAAACAAGCGGTTCGACCAAGTAACAAAGGATGAGCTTCAGGAGTTCGTAGATTCGCTCAAGGATGATAGCTACGATGACCCTCGGTATCCTGAAAGCTACTCCGACGAGACCAAACGCAGCTACCTGAAAATCGCAAAGCCATTTTTCAAGTGGCTTCACAAGCTCGATGACCCCGAGTTCGCGAGCTGGATAAAAACAGGGAGCTATCGAACAACAGTCGGCCCGGAAGACATTTTCACGGAAGCCGAACTAAATCAAATGCGCGATGCGTGTAAAACTCCGCGCGACAAAGCCATGCTCGAAACCCTGTTTGAATCAGCCCGACGTCCGAAAGAATTTCTTTCCCTCCGACGAGGAGACATTGAATTCGACAAAGATTGCGTCACGCTTCACATACGCAAAGGCAAGACGGGATTTCCGCGAGATGTCGTTCTTATTGGAGCTGCCCGGCCGCTCTTGACCCGGTGGATTCTGAACGAACACCCCCTCAGATCAGACTCCGACTTTTCCGTCTGGATAGACATGAGTAAGAACACAACGCACGAACCGCTGCAACAGCTCGGGCTTAGGAAGTTCATCGCGCGAACAGCAGAACAAAGCCGGATCAAAAAGAGGGCATACCCCTACATGATGAGACATTCGAGGCTGACCGATCTCGCACGGCTCGGAGCTAACGAGGCGATGCTATGCGAAATCGCAGGCTGGAAGCAGGGCTCCAAGATGCCAAGTGTCTATATCCACTTCTCGGGTCGAGATCAGAAGCCAGCTCTGATGAAACTGTACGGAATTCAACCCGAGGAACCCAAAGAGGCCCGCCCTCTGACTAAGAAATGCCCAGCTTGTAACGAGGTAAATAC
>JBOGRL010000193.1:0-3434 GCA_050749505.1 Nitrososphaerales archaeon | reverse complement strand
ACCTCAAGGAGAGGTTGACCTAGAGGCACTTAGCCAAAGGATCGACACTCTCGCTTCTCAAAGACTCGATTCAATCAACGAGTACAAGCGGCTCGATCAGAGAAGACGAGACATTAGGAGGGAGATTCGTGATTTTACCGAAAAGATCAACGCCGATAGAAAGTCATTGGACGAATACTATGAACACATGACTACTTTCAAGGCAAATCGGCGCGACCTTCTGTCTAAAATCAGAGATGTGAAGGCAAAGTCAACTGAGGTAGAAAAAGTACTCAAGGGTTTTGAGAAGAACATTCCAAAGGGTGGCGAGGCGTTAAACGAGCGATTGAAGAAAGTCGAGTGGAAGCTCCAGACAGAGCGACTATCGAGGGATGAAGAAAAGCAGCTCGTTGCGATAGTAAAGGACCTCGAAACGAAGTTAAAATCCTGGAAGAAGGTGAACTCCACAAAACAAGAGTTGACTATTCTGCTGGATCAGATAAAGCAGCTAAAATCGAAGCTCGATGAAATGAATCGGTTCAAGGCAGAAAATGATCCTGAGATTAGAGCAAAGCACGAACGGGTTGCTACGATGCTGAATCAAAGGCACATGTTGTTCCAAGAAATCGAGGGCATCAACAATACTTTGATGGATCTCGACGGGAACATTACCAAAGCAACTCAGGAGTTAGATCTGATGCGTGGCCAGAGGAGGAACCAGCTTGAGGGAAGGCGCTCCAGAGACTACGAGTCAAACAGGGCGAAGACAAGGCAGCTGGTGGACCGGGCGAGGGACGATGCAAAGAAAAAGTACGAGCATGGTGAAAAATTGAGCCTGGATGAGTTGAAACTTGTGTTTGGAGACGACAACGAGGTCCTGAAGTAGCCGTCTTTTGGTATGAGCCAAAACAATCACCCTCTTGGCGTTACGCGCGGAGATAACAATTCGGTAACATCGGATATCGACTTTTCTTCCGACAAAAAAAAGCGTTCAAAGACACTGATAATCTGCATAGACAGAGACGATGATATTGGAGTCAAAGCTGGAATAAAGACTCCGATCATTGGACGGGACGCGTGCGTCGCGGCTGCGACAAAACTTGCGGTAAATGATCCCGAGGAGGCTGACGCTAACGCGATCTTTGCCGCGGTGCGTGAATATGACTTGCTCATGAGCAAGGGTGAGTTTTGCGAGGTAATTGCTGTCAGTGGACTATTTGAAAGAGGGGTCATGGGTGATAGGAAAATTCGGAGTCAGGTCGCTCAAGTTCTTCAGGGCTATCGTGCAGATGGCGCTGTTCTAATTTCTGACGGATCGGAAGGAGAGGAACTGGCTCCTGTAATCCAGAGTTTAGTGCCAATAATTTCGCTAAAGAAAATAGTGATTAAGCACAGTAAATCTGTCGAAGAATCATACGCCGTCCTCGGGAGGTATCTAAAGATGCTCCTTTTTGATTCAAGATACTCAAAATACGCGCTCGGAGTACCAGGAGTGATCTTCATCGGGCTGGTTTTCATTGCCGCCTTCTATCCAAAGTCAGTGGGGCTGGTCTTGACCGTGTTCGTCGGGATTATTTTTGTGATCCGCGGATTTGATATCGATAGGAAGATTGAATCCATAGGAAAACTTTCGGCCTCGGGCTACCTGAGACTGTTTTCTACTCTGGCAAGCATACTCATCATTATCGTAGGCATCGCAACTGGGCTAGCAATATTCTTTCCTTCAAGCTCGAGGTGCACTACTGCTGCGTGTCTTGCAGCATTGCAGGCTGTAACTGGCCCGTCGAAATTCGTGCTTAATGCGCCAAAGTTGATCGGCTACTTTATCCAAAGCGCGGAGCTTTTTGTCTGGCTCGGAATAGGTGTGTACATAGCGGGTCTGATATTCTTTAACATGTTGAGGCCAAAGTCAAGGCATATTGCGAGGTACATAGTGGAGCTGTTTGTTCTGGGTTTGCTTTACTTTCCGGTCTCTATATTTGCCGGCACTATCTCTTCTGGGGGCTCAAACAGCGATCAGGACGTTGCAATTATCATGTTTGCAGTCGCCGTAAACTTTAGTGTAGCGGCGTACCTCTACCGAGAGATCAGCAATAGAAGAAAAGAGACGCAAGCAATAGAAGTTTGACTAGATTCGGAACCTCAAAGAGAGAACTTTTTCCTGATGTCAGGGTCAAAAGATATAACACCGAATCAACAAGACAGCGTTCACTCAAACGAGACCGCAGAGACCACGTCTATGTTTCTTGGTGATGGCAGAACCTTGACCTGCCGTGGACTGGAAGTGAATTACAATGCCCTCCTTTCTTAGTTATCTTGGTGTATACAGGGTCTATGAAGCCGTCCTGACGCGGAGCATTAAGAAAGAAAGCATACCAAAGCATATCGCAATAATCCTAGATGGGAACAGGAGGTGGGCAAGCAGCAAATCAATCGAGAGGGTGATCGGACACATTGAAGGCGCAAATACTGCGGAAGATCTGCTTGAGTGGTGCCATGAAATCGGGATCAAAACGATAACGCTTTACTTGCTTTCGACTGAAAACTTGAATAGATCGCCAGAAGAGCTCAGGGAGCTGTTTGAGCTTTTCACCGAGCGATTGAACAAACTATTGAGCGATGAGCGAATCATAAGGTTCAAGGTCCGGGTCAAGGCGCTGGGAAGGCTGGAGCTCGTGACTCCTAGGATGAGGCAGATACTCGAAGAGATAGAAATCAAGACAGCAAATTACTCTGATCATTTTCTCAATATTGCAATAGCATACGGAGGAAGAGCCGAGATAATAGATTCTATCAAGAAGATCGCCTATTTAGTCAAGGAGGGAAAGCTTGCCCCCGAAGACATAGACCAGAAAACAGTAGAGCACTCGCTTTACACCTCACATCTCCCCAATCCTGATCCTGACCTCGTTATCAGAACCTCGGGTGAAGAACGCCTGTCCGGATTCCTGCTGTGGCAGAGCGCCTACTCTGAGCTCGTTTTCATGGATGAGTACTGGCCAGATTTTCGTAAAATAGATTTGATGCGGGCGGTCAGAACGTACCAAAGGCGTAGCAGACGCTACGGCAAATGAAATCTGCTAATCTTTTAAGCGCATTGTACAAAACGCTGGATCCGCCGGCAAGAAAAGAGAGAAAATTTTACTTGGGTTGCACCGTTGTGATCGGAGGCGCCTTCGGCGACGAGGGCAAGGGAAAAATAATTTCATATCTCGCACTCAAGGACAATCCCAGCATCGGGGTTCGGGGGGGCGTCGGGCCGAACGCTGGTCATACGGTCATCGCAAAAGGAAAGACGCTCAAGCTGAGGATGCTCCCGAGCGCGGTTGTGAACGAGAAAACTCAACTGCTGATCGGGGCGGGTGTTTTGGTTGATCCTGAAGTCTTTCTAAGGGAAGTCAGGGAAACGAAAAGCCAAACCAGGGCAAGGGTTGACAAGAACTGCGCCGTAATAG